>NZ_JBFAAX010000046.1:0-26063 GCF_040639995.1 Actinosynnema sp. NPDC023658
CCAGCTCCGCCGCCTCCTCCAGCGACGTCACGCCCAGCTGGAAGTCCAGCACGTCCTTCGCGGCGAGCCCGCGCTCGAACCGCCCTCGGAGGCCGGTGCCGCGTCGCCCGCACGGCCGGTGCGCCGGCGCTTGCGCGTCTTCTTGTCGCCCTTCAGGTTCTCCTCGGGCTCGGCGTCCAGGCCGGCGCGCGTGCGCATGCCCAGCGGCAACCGGCCGGACGACCCCGCGGGGATGTCCAGGTCCGTGAACAGGTGGTCGGACGTCGAGTACGTCTCCACCGGGTCCGGCTTGCCCAGGTTGAGCGTGTCGCTGATCATCTTCCACCGGGGCGTCTCGTCCCAGTCCACGAACGTGACCGCGACACCCGTGCGCCCCGCGCGACCCGTGCGGCCGATGCGGTGCACGTAGGTCTTCTCGTCCTCGGGGCACTGGTAGTTGATGACGTGCGTGACGCCCTCGACGTCGATGCCGCGGGCGGCCACGTCGGTCGCCACCAGCACGTCGATCTTGCCCGAGCGGAACGCCCGCAGCGCCTGCTCGCGCGCGCCCTGACCGAGGTCGCCGTGCACGGCCGCCGCGGCGAAACCGCGTTCGACCAGCTCGTCGGCCACCTTCTGGGCGGTGCGCTTGGTGCGGGTGAAGACCATGGACAGGCCGCGCTCGCGGGACTGCAGCGCGCGGGCCAGCAGCTCCGACTTGTCCAGCGCGTGCGCGCGGTAGACGAACTGCTCGGTGCGCTCGTGGATCGCGCCGGCGTCGTTCTCCTCGGCCCGCACGTGCGTGGGCTGGTTGAGGAACGTGCGCGCCAGCGTGATGATCGGGCCGGGCATGGTCGCGGAGAACAGCATGGTCTGCCGCTCGTCGGGCACCATGCGCAGGATCCGCTCGATGTCGGGCAGGAAGCCCAGGTCGAGCATCTCGTCGGCCTCGTCCAGCACCAGCGCCCGCACCTTGCCGAGCACCAGGTGGCGCTGTTCGGCCAGGTCGAGCAGCCGGCCGGGCGTGCCGACGACCACGTCGACGCCCTTGCGCAGCGCCGCGATCTGCGGCTCGTAGGGCCGGCCGCCGTAGATGGCCAGCACGCGGACGCCCAGGTGCTTGGACGCGTCGGTCAGGTCGTGGGTGACCTGCAGGCACAGCTCACGCGTCGGCACGACGACGAGGGCCTGCGGGGTGCCGTCGCCGGGCACGGTGATCCGCTGGAGCAGCGGGATGCCGAAACCCAGCGTCTTGCCCATGCCCGTGCGGGCCTGGCCGATGACGTCGCTGCCGGCCAGGGCCAGCGGCAGGGTCAGCTCCTGGATGGCGAAGGTCCGGTGGATGCCCGCCTCGCCCAGCGCGCGCACGATCTCCTCGCGCACGCCGAGCTCGCCGAAGGTGGGCGAATCGGGCTTGACCGGTGCGTCGGCCACGAGCGGGTGCGAGGTGTCCTCGGGGGGCACCCCCGCCTCGCTGTGCTCCAAGGTCACCGGGTCGACATGGGTCTCTTCGTTCGTCGCGGTCAGGGTGATCGCCTCTCTCGTACCAGCGCGCCACGGCCTGTACGGGCCGCTCGACCGCGTCACCACCACTCGGGCCACCGCAAGGGGCCGGGCGGGTCGCGGGAGGGCCAGCGAGGTGTGTGCGCGCACCCTCTCCTGGCGGCACGGTGCCGCCGCAGTTCAGCCTTCGGCACCGCTGCGAGCCCCCATTGGGCCGCGCCGCGCCGGGCGTCGTCTGTCGAGTCTACCCGGCTGCTAGGCCGATCGGGCTGGTTCGCGTCGTCAAGTGCGGTTTCGCGTGCCTGAGGTGTAGTCAACGACACCCGACTAGGCTCCCCGTCATGAGCGACGCGGGTGTGGACCGGGCGACGGGACAGTCCGTTGCCGTGAGTGACGGTGGCCAGGTGGCCGAGGGTGTCGTCGACCTGCTCGGCGCCCTCGCGTACGGCGAGCTGTCGGCGTTCGACCGCATGGCCGAGGACGCCCGGACCGCGCCCACGCTCGCCGGGCGTGCCGCGCTGTCGCAGATGGCGGCGGCCGAGATCGGCCACTACGCGCTGCTGGACCGGTACCTGGCCGAGCGCGGGCACTCGCTGGAGGAGGCCATGCGGCCGTTCGCGGCGGGCTTCGACGCGTTCCACGCCTCGACCGCGCCGCGCTCGTGGCTGGAGTCGCTGGTCAAGGCCTACGTCGGGGACGCGCTGGCGGCCGACTTCTACCGCGAGGTCGCGGAGTGGCTGGACGAGCCGACCAAGGAGCTGGTGCTCGCGGTGCTGGCCGACACGGGCCACTCGGCGTTCGCCCAGCGCGAAGTCCGGGCCGCCTGCGAGGAGGACCCGAAGCTGCGCGACCGGCTCACGCTGTGGGGCCGCCGGCTGCTGGGTGAGGCATTGACGCAGGCCCAGTACGTGGTGGCGGAGCGGGACGGGCTCGCGGAGCTGATCGTGCGCGGCTCGGGCGACCTCGCGGGCATCGCGGCGCTGTTCCGCCGCCTCCAGCAGAGCCACACGCGCCGCATGACGGCGCTCGGGCTCGGCTAGGGTTGGTGTCCGAAAGCCATCAACGCCGCACGGAGGTCAGCGTGGAGGTCAGGGTCGGGATCGCGGACAGCCCGCGGGAGCTCGTGGTGTCCAGCGGGCTCACCCCCGAAGAGGTCGAGGCGCAGGTCGCGGACGCGCTGAAGGCGGGCACCGGGCAGCTCGTGCTGGTCGACCAGAAGGGCGCCCGCTACGTGGTGCCGGCGGCGCGCATCTCCTACGTGGAGATCGGTCCGAGCGACGCGCGCCGGGTCGGTTTCATCTCCGGCGACTGAGCGCGACCGAGCGTCCGGCCGTTCGCCGGACGGTTGAGGTAACCACGACGAGGGGCACCCGATCGGGGGCCCCTCGTCGTCTTCCGGCGGTCCTGCCGCGTCCCGGTCAGCCCACCGCGAAGGGCGGGGTCGAGGTGCCCGCGACGCGGTAGCGCCGCCAGGGGTCGGGGTCGGTCAGCGAGCCGGTGGCCGACCCGGCGGGGGTGCGCAGCAGCGCGGTCCGCGCACCCGCCTCCACCAGCTCGGTGACCTGCTCGTTCGCGCCGACCCGCCCGTACCAGTGGTAGCGGCCGTCGATGGGCTGGAAGTAGCCGCGCAGCTCCACGCTCACCGGCACCTCCCGCTGGTCGAACACCAGCACGGCCTCGCCGGTGTAGCCCTCTTCGTCGTGCTCGTGCTCCTCGGGCATCACGCCTCCTCGACGTCGACGACCCGCAGCCGCGGCCCGTCGTGCGGCAGCTCGTCAGCGGGGAAATCGGTGGTCAGCGGCGCGTCCGGGTCGAGTTCCACACCGGCGGAGCGGAGCAGGCCGTCGATGGCGTGCCAGATGATCGTGGTCAGGTAGTCGCTCAGGCTCGCCCGCGTCATCGACTGCCGGTCCAGCCACCAGTCGCCGGCGTTCTGCACCATGCCGACGAGCGCGTGCGCCCACGGCTCGGCGCCGCCGGAGTCCATGCCGAACGCGCGCAGGTAGTCGCCCAGCAGCCGGGCCAGGGCCGCCGCGATGAGCTGCTTGTCCTCGTTGACCACGTCCTGCTCGACGGGTCCGTCGGTGAACGACTTGCGCACCACGAACCGGTACAGGTTGGGGTGCTCCTCGATCACCGACAGGTAGGCGTCGACGATGCGCTTGATGCGGACGCGGATCGGGCCGTCGTCGCCGAGCGCGGGCCCCATCCGGTCCATCAGCATCTCGGTGCCGCGCCGGCCGACCGCGAGGTAGAGGTCGGACTTGTCGGCGAAGTGCCGGTACAGGACGGGCTTGCTGACGCCCGCCTCGGCGGCGATCTCGTCCATGCCGACGTCCGGGCCGTGCTGGGCGACGGCGCGGATGGTCGCCTCGACGAACTCCGCGCGCCGCGCCTCGCGGTGCCCCTTCCACCGCTCACGGCGCGCGTCGGTGCCGCCCTTGACAGTTCGAGCCATGTGAAGCACGCTACCAGAAGTAACTGTTACCTCAAGTAGCACGTATCTGCGGGGAGGGACCCGATGACGAAGGCCTTGAAGGTCGCGGATCGCGAGAAGACCGCCGAGCGTCTGCTGAACTCCTCGGCCGACAAGTTCTACGACCCCGAGGTCGACATCGACTGGTCCGCGCCGCTGGTCGACGGCCTCCGGTACACCCCGGAGCACCGGTGCTCGCTGTACGGCACCGAGCTGTGGGACCGGATGAGCCCGGACCAGCGCATCGACCTGTCCCGGCACGAGGTCGCGAGCGTGGCCAGCGTCGGCCTGTGGTTCGAGATCCTGCTGATGCAGATGCTGCTGAAGGAGGTCTACCGCTCGGACCCGACGACCAAGCACGCGCAGTACGCGCTGACCGAGGTCGCGGACGAGTGCCGGCACTCCACGATGTTCGCGCGCATGGTCGAGACGATCGGCTGCCCGCCCTACGGCCCCCGCCAGTACACCTACCAGCTGGGCAAGCTGCTCCCGGTGATCGGCTACGGGCCCGCGCTGTACGGGTCGATCCTGGTGGCCGAGGAGATCCTCGACCGGTTGCAGCGCGAGACGATGGCCGACGAGACCGTGCAGCCGCTGGTGCGCATGGTGAACCGGATCCACGTGCTCGAAGAGGCCCGGCACGTGCGGTTCGCGCGCGAAGAGGTCGTCCGCGGCATGGAGAAGCTGACCCGCAAGGAGTTGCCCTACCAGCGGTGGCTGGTCGCGACCACGTCCATGTTCATCACCCGGTCGCTGATCAACCCGGACGTCTACGCGGCCGTCGGGCTGGACAAGGAGCAGGCGCACAAGGCGGCGCTGAGCAACCCGCACTGGCAGGAGAGCATCCGCTGGTCCGGTGAGCGGATCATGAAGTTCCTCGACGAGGTCGGGCTGGTCGGCAAGCCGGGCATGCGCGCGTGGCGCCGCTCGTTCCTGCTCGGATGAGCGCCCCCGCGCGGGTCGACCCGCGGTTCGTCACGTCCGACGGCACGGCGTTGCACGTCGTGGACACCGGGCCGCCGGACGCCGGGGTGACGACCGTGCTGCTGCACGGCTGGACCTTGGACCACACGTCGTGGGACGCGGTGGCGTCGGCGCTGCCGGGGCGCGTGCTGCGGTACGACCACCGGGGCCACGGCCGGTCGGCGCCCGCGCCGGTCGGGACGGCCACCATCGAGCGGTGCGCCGACGACCTGGCCGAACTGCTCGCGGACCGCGTGCCGACCGGCCGGATCGTGCTGGTCGGGCACTCGATGGGCGGCATGACGGTCATGGCGTTGGCCGAGCAGCACCCCTCGCTGCTCGACCGCGTCGCCGGCGTCGTCCTGGTCGCCACCTCGTCGGGCGAGCTCGCCGGGTCGACGCTGGGGCTGCCGGGCCCGCTCGGCCGGGCGTTCGTGGCGGGGGAGAAGGCGCTGAACCGGCGGATCGCCCGGCTGCGGCGCGCTGAGCTGCTCAAACGACCCGGTCCTGCCCTGCCGGGACTGCGCTGGATGCTGTTCGGCAAGCGCCCGTCGTGGCGGGACGTCACGGCGACGGCCGCCATGGTCGGCCGCTGCCACCCGGTGAGCATGGTCGGGTTCCGCGGCTCGCTGGACGAGCACGACCGGCGCAAGGCGCTGGCCGTGCTGGCGGACGTGCCGACGGTCGTGCTGGCGGGCGCGGAGGACAGGTTGACGCCGCTGCGCCACGCGCGGGTGCTGGCCGACGAGCTGCCGCACGCCGAGCTGGTGATCCACCTCGGCGCGGGCCACATGCTGCCCCTCGAACGGGCGCGAGAGGTCACAGCACACATCACCGCGTTGCTGTGAGCAGGGGGTGGGGGCCGTCGTCGGGGACGGCCCCCACCGCACCCTCAGTGCTGCAGGGGGAACCCGCCGCCGATGCCCCGCCACGCGAGGTTCGAGATCAGGGCCACCGCGTCCTCCTTCGCCAGCTTCCGGTCGTCCGCCAGCCACGACCGTGCCGTGACCTGCGACAACCCGACCAGCCCCACGGCCAGCAGCCGCGCCCGGTGCTCGTCGAGCCCCGCGTCGGCGGTGATCGTGTCGGTGATGGCCTCGACGCTGTCCGTCGTCGCCCGCTCCACGGCGCGCGCCACCGCGGGCTCACCGCGCAGATCCGACTCGAACACCATCCGGAACGCCTGGCCCTCGCCGTCCACGAAGTCGTAGAACGCGGCCACGGCGGCCTTCACCCGCTGCTTGTTGTCCGTCGTGGACGCCAGCGCGCCGCGCACGCGGTTCACCAGCTCGTCCACGTGGGACTCCAGCAGCGCCATGTACAGCTCCAGCTTGCCGGGGAAGTGCTGGTAGAGGACCGGTTTGCTGACCCCGGCGCGCTCGGCGATCTCGTCCATCGCGGCGGCGTGGTAGCCGTTGGTCACGAACACGTCCTGCGCCGCGGCCAGCAGCTGGGCACGCCGAGCGGTCCGCGGGAGCCGTACACCCCGCCCCGCCGCGCCGCCGTGGTGCCCGACCGCAGTCTGGGCCGTCTCCGTCATGGTGCCTCCAGCCGACCAAATCACTTCGCGGAACCGAAGAGGGGTTGCCCCAACAGCTCGTCGGCAACCTTACTCGCTGGTAGCAGCGATCCGGGAAAGCTTCTCGTTTCGTAGGACGCCCGGGAGGCATCCTGAGGTGTGACCGAGATGCTGGAGGCCCGCCGGACCGCCATCACCCACGTGCCCCTGTCCACCGCGCCGCTACCTCCGCTGGACACAACGATCCAGCCGTGGCCTGGTGACTACGTCGAGGTCGGCGGGCACGGCGTGCACGTCCGGCGCACGCCCGGACCGGCCGGGTCGAGGGCGGTCTACGTGCACGGGCTGGGCGGTTCGTCGACGAACTGGACCGACCTGGCCGCGCAGTTGGGCGAGCACGTCGACGGTCACGCGCTGGACCTGCCGGGGTTCGGCCGGTCGGAGCCGATCGACGGCTACGACTTCCGGATGACGACCCACGCGCGGGTCGTCACCGAGTACATCGAGTCGCTCGGGCCGGAGCCGGTGCACCTGTTCGGCAACTCGATGGGCGGCGCGATCACGCTGATGGTCGCGTCCGCCCGGCCGGACCTGGTCCGCACCCTCACCCTGGTCTCACCCGCCGTGCCGGACCTGAGGCCGAGCCTGCGCCGCGTGTCGGACCGCCGGCTGCCGCTGGCGTTCCTGCCGGTCGTGGGCGCGCGGGTGCGGGAGCAACTGGCCTCGATGACCGCGCGCGAGCGCACCCACCAGATGCTGCGGCTGTGCTTCGCCGACCCCGACGCCGTGCCGGCCAACCGGATCGAGCAGAGCGAGGAGGAGTACACCGAGCGGTCCGCGCAGGCGTGGGCGGGCAACGCGCTCAACCGCAGCACGATCGAGCTGATCCGGACCTGGATCGTGCCGAGGAAGAGGTCGATGTGGCAGCTCGCGCCGCGGGTCAGCGCGCCGACGCTGGTCGTGTGGGGCACCGAGGACCGCCTGGTCAGCGTGCGCAAGGCGCCCCGGGTGGCCCGGCTGATCCCCCGCGGACGGCTGCTGGTGCTGCCGCGCACCGGGCACGTGGCGCAGATGGAGCGGCCGGTGTCGGTGGCCCGCGCCGTGCTGGGCATGTGGGAGGCCGTCGAGCGGGGCGAGTGGTGACCCGGACGTGTTGACCGGTTCAGCCGGTCGGTGGCGCACACGTCACCTGGAATCCTCCCTCCCGTCGAGGTTGTGGCACCCTGGTCGCCGTGAACCGGACGTCGCAGGGCGAGCGTGACACGGCGCCGCCCGCTGATGACCGGCCGCCGCTGACCGACGACCGCTACCGCCGCGGCACGCGCCGCACGGGCGCCGAGCCGTTGGCCGCGTCCTGGGAACCGGCAGGCCGCAAGCGCCGCAAGCGCCGCCGGGGCGTGCCCGGCATGATCGCCAACTACGGCTGGCGGATCTACGCCATCCCGGTGCTGCTCGTGCTCACCGCCCTCGTGGTGCTGGACACCGCCGCGCCCTCGACCCCGGCCGGGACGAACGCCGCCGGCACGAACGCCGACCCGTCGTCGACGTCCACGTCCTCCGGTCCGCCCGAGGTCACCGAGAAGCCGCCGGTCGACGTGGACCTGAAGAACTTCCCCACCGCCGTGCTGCCGGAGGGGCCGAAGTTCTCCGAGCAGGGCGCGGGCACGTGGGCCGTCATCCCCGGTGGCACCCAGCCCGCGGGCACCGGCGGCAGGCTGTACAAGTACTCGGTCGCGATCGAGGACGGCGTCGAGCCGGCCGACTACAACGGCGACCGCGAGGCGTTCGCCCGGACGGTCGACGGGATCCTGGCCGACCCGCGCAGCTGGATCGGCACCGGTCAGGCCTCCATGCAGCGCGTCGACAGCGGCCCGGTCGACTTCACCGTGAGCCTGACCACCACCGGCACCACGCACGCCATGTGCGGGTTCCAGATCGAGTTCGAGTCCTCCTGCTGGCACGACATCTCGAAGCGGGTCGTCATCAACACCGCCCGGTGGGTGCGCGGGGGCAAGGTCTACGGCAGCGACCTGGCCGCGTACCGGACCTACGCGATCAACCACGAGGTCGGCCACGTGCTGAAGAACCCGCACGAGGGCTGCAAGGAGAACGGCAAGGCCGCGCCGGTGATGATGCAGCAGTCGTTCGGGGTGGCCAACGACTACGTCGCCCAGCTCAACTCGGTCGACTTCACCAACCGCTACGCGGTGGAGGCCAACGGCCTGGTGTGCACGCCGAACCCGTTCCCGGTCGCGCCGTAGCAGGCACTGGGACGCTGGCGGGCGGGGCGTCCCGCCCCGTGGGACGACTTCCCATCGGGGAAGACGGACGGGCACGCTGGTGTTGTCCGTCGGTACAGGACATGTTTCGTCGAGGAGGACTCAGATGGCGCTTCCGCCGCTCGTGGAGCCCGCAGCGGAGCTGACCAAGGAAGAAGTAGCGCGCTACAGCCGCCACCTGATCATCCCGGACGTCGGGGTCGACGGGCAGAAGCGGCTGAAGAACGCGAAGGTCCTGGTGGTCGGCGCGGGTGGCCTGGGCAGCCCCGCCCTGCTCTACCTGGCCGCGGCGGGCGTCGGCACGTTGGGCGTGGTCGACTTCGACATCGTCGACGAGTCGAACCTCCAGCGGCAGGTCATCCACGGTCAGTCCGACATCGGCAAGCCGAAGGCAGAATCGGCGCGCGACTCGGTCGCCGAGATCAACCCGTTCGTGAAGGTGGTGCTGCACCAGACCCACCTGAACTCGGAGAACGTGCTCGACATCTTCCGCGACTACGACCTGATCCTGGACGGCACGGACAACTTCGCCACCCGGTACCTGGTCAACGACGCGGCCGTGCTGCTGGGCAAGCCGTACGTGTGGGGCTCGATCTTCCGGTTCGAGGGCCAGGTCAGCGTCTTCTGGGAGGAAGCGCCGAACGGCCAGGGCCTGAACTACCGCGACCTCTACCCCGAGCCGCCGCCGCCCGGCATGGTGCCGTCGTGCGCGGAGGGTGGCGTGCTGGGCGTGCTGTGCGCGTCGATCGGCTCGATCATGGTGACCGAGGCGATCAAGCTGCTGACCGGCATCGGGGACCCGCTGCTCGGCCGGCTCATGGTCTACGACGCCCTGGAGATGTCCTACCGGACCATCCGGATCCGCAAGGACCCGGAGAGCCCGAAGATCACCGAGCTGATCGACTACGACGCGTTCTGCGGTGTGGTGTCGGACGACGCCCAGCAGGCCGCGGCGGGCAACACGATCACGCCGATGGAGCTGAAGCAGAAGCAGGACAGCGGTGAGGACTTCCTGCTGGTCGACGTCCGCGACCCGCACGAGTACGAGATCGTGCGGATCCCCGGCTCGGTGCTGATCCCGAAGGACCGCATCGTGTCCGGCGAGGCGTTCGCGGAGCTGCCGCAGGACAAGCAGCTGGTGCTGCACTGCAAGTCGGGTGCCCGGTCGGCCGAGGCGCTGGCCGTGCTGCACCAGGCCGGGTTCAAGGACGCCGTGCACGTGGGCGGGGGCGTGCTCGCCTGGGCGCGCGAGGTCGACCCCTCGCTGCCGACCTACTGATCGTCGGGTCCACTCGCGCGAAGAGCGGTCTCCTCCTCCGGGAGGGGGCCGCTCTCGCCGTTCGAGCCGACCCGCACCACCGGGCAGGCCTGCGTACCGCCGGGGCTGCTGACTGCCGGGGAGGGACGCGGGTCCTGGCGTCCGATGATCGAGACGGCATCAGGCGACGGGATGGAGGCGAGGCCCCCACTCTATGAGGGGGAAGAACAGCCAGCGGCGGCGAGGGCCAGGAGCAGCGTGTCGAGCTGTCGACGGCGCGACCGAGGCCGTGGTCGAGTCGGGACGCGGCCAGGGGTGCTCGACTTGGTCGGGCTGGTCATGGGCCGCGGCTGCCGCACTGTGCACAACCCTCCGTGCTGGGCGCTCCGAGTTGCACACAGCTTGCCTTCGAATTCGACAGTCACCTAGGATGCGAATACCTATTCTCGGTTCTCGCGCAAACTGGCCCGGTCCAACTAAATGGACGGACAGGAAGTCGAGTCAGAGAAGACCCCATTCATTAAATTTGATGACGAGCCAGACTACTCCTGAGGTGCCCGTGACTCCCGTCCAGATGAGCCGGAGAACCCGGTAGGCGTCCTTGCGTCGTTCGGCATCGGGGCAGGACAGTGACACGTGCACCGAGTAAGCAAGCAGAACGCCGATGAAGAGGGCGTAACCGCCAAGGAACCAGAGCATGTCTCTCCTTCTGCCGTTGTCCCTACACCCCTACAACGGATGCTGGCTCTCAAATCTCCACGTCCTGGCCCAGTCCTCGATCGAGCAAGGGTTGACCCTGATAAAGCGAAGCCCCGCCTCCCTTTGAGGGAGGCGGGGCCTCAAGCATCTCTAGCTAACTAGCAGAGTCAGCAGAGATCAATCCAAGAGCCCGTCGTATATACAAGGGCGGAGCGCAGTAGCAACCCGATGTCGATAATGTACGTTTTCACGGTACCTCCGCAGACGGTGGATCAGCAGAAAGTTTGGATGACCGGTCACAACTCGACGGTAAGCCGAACACCCAAATGAATAGATAGTGTGTGCAATTCCCCGGTTGTCGACTTTGAGCACCTTATTCAGTTGTCTAGAATTTCCTTGACGTAGTCCTGCGCGTCAAGGTCTCCAGAATTCGCGGCGAGCCTCCACCACTTGATAGCTTCCTCGTCACGATCCAGTACTTCCAACAATTCAGCGGTCCGACGGCAGCTCCAAGCCTCTCCTTCCACTGCCCGACTCCTCCACATGTCCAGTTCGCGGAGGACCTGATCTTTTTCCCCGTCCACATAGCTGTCGATCTCGGATGGGGCCGAGGCCCGCCCGACAGCACACTGGCTGTCGGGCAGGACCTCGGGGGTAGTGGAGGAGCAATTACCGTCGATCGTATGAAACGCGGCGAACGTCCGAGACAAGATTGCGTCGACATCCGTGCCGTCGAGTATCTGGTCAAAGACTTCAACGTCCGCCGCGAGACGCTTTTCAACGTCCACGGCGCCTACTCTCCAAGTAAATAGGGTTCTCCAAAAGCATGCTGCGTAGCTTCTGTAAAGCCCTGTAAAGATCTCTGCTAACCTGCTTCGAAGAAATACCGAACAACTGCTCGATATCCCTAGGATTCAGTTTCTGCCAGTAGGTCATGAAGATTACACGGCGCAGAGGGTAGTCGAGCTGGTTGACAGCCGCATTAAGCGCGGCATCCGGTTCGGATTCGACCTGCTCGTATTGAGCCTCGGTCCGTCCGTCCTTGATTTCCTCTTCGTCAGGACCTAGTGGCTTGTTCTCCCTCGCACGCTTGTCCTTCCTGTGCAGGTCTACGCAGACGCTGTCCAGGGTTCGGTAGGCATAGGCGATTTCACGCGATTCCGTGCTATTCCAGTAACGGTAGAACTTGATCACAAATTCCTGGAATGCATCCTCGGAACGTTGCTTGTCCCCGTTATGCCACCGCAAAGCGTACCCAAAAAGTGGCTTTCCGTGTTCCCTGATGAACTTCTCGTACTCGGCGTCCATCAGTGGCCAACCACGATGCGTTCAGCCGCCCTAGAATCCCCGCCGAGAAGCACCGTCCAGATGCCGCTCGGCCAGAGACTATTGCCGTACTCGATAAGCCCGCCCGTCTTCATGGGTTCGGACCCCTTAGAGCTCAAAGGACCCCGCCGGGGAGCGGGTGGAGCCGGCAGATCGCCGAGCACCTGGCTCTTCAACGCATCCCGGGCCAAAAATCTCCATCTCTGCCACCGAGATGGCTCCGAACTGCGGTTCTACGCCACTTGATCCTCAACAAGTGATCATGAATCAGGAACCTCGGGTGGGCGCTGGCGGGGTTGTGCACTGCCGGAGGCTGGGCGCTGGCAAGGCTGCGCGCTGGCGGGGCTGGCACCACCAGGGTCGCGCGCTGCCGGGACTGCGTACTACCGGGCCTGCGCACCGCCGGACTGCGGACTGCCGGGAGCCGGGCGCTGCCGTGGCTGCGCAGACGTCCCCGCCCAGGGGACCCCTGATTCGATCCTGCCACGCGGGGCGGACGATTCGAGGTCGGCGGAGTTCTCCTGTGGACAACCCGGCGGCCTGTCGACAAGGGGACGGGGAGTGAGGAGCGTGTTCCGCGTCACGTGATCGACCCCTCGCCGTGAGACCGCACTTTTGCGGTTGGGCCGAATGCGTGGACACCACGTGTTCGACGCCTGAGGTCCACCACGAGACGGCCTCGTCCAGGTAGCGTGCCGGCCGTGACCACTCCGGAGCCGCCACCGTCGCACGTGCGGGCCGCGTTCGGCGCGCGCGACGCCGAGCCGGAGCTGATCGACGGCGGCCCCGTGTGGCGGTGCGGCGACGCGGCCATCCGGCCCGCGGGCAAGCCGGCCGAGGCCACCTGGGTCGCCAAGACCCTCGACGCGCTGGACGTCGAGAACCTGCGCATCGCCCGGCCCCTGCGCTCGACCGACGGCCGGTACGTCGTCGGCGGCTGGGCGGCCACCAAGTACCTCTCCGGCCGCGCCGAACCCCGGCACGACGAGGTCGTGGACGTCGCCGTCAAGCTCCACCGGGCGACCGCCGAGCTGCCCAAGCCCCGCTTCCTGGACGCGCGCGCCGACCTGTTCGCCACGGCCGACCGGTGCGCGTGGGACGAGGAGCAGGTCGACCTCGACCCCGACCTGGGCGGCCGGGTGTTCGAGTCGTGCGCGGGCTACCGCAAGCCCGTCGCGCTCAAGCCCCAGGTGGTGCACGGCGACCTGTTCGGCACCGTGCTGTTCGCCGGCGACGCCGCGCCGGCCATCATCGACTTCGTCGCCTACTGGCGGCCGGCGCCGTACGGCGCGGCGGTCGTCGTGGTGGACGCCCTGGCCTGGGGTGGCGCGGATCACGGTCTGATCCAGCGGTGGGCCCACCTCGACGAGTGGCCGCAGATCCTCCTGCGCGCGACCCTGTTCCGGCTCGCGGTGCACGCGCTGCACCCCCGTTCCAGCAGACAATCCCTGGTCGGGCTGGAGGCGACGGCCGCACGGGTCGTCGAACTGCTGTGACCTCACCCTCAGCGCGGAAGTGCTGAGCAGGCAAGTTCGCGTGGACGAAACAATCCGCGTTCTGCCGTTAACAGCCGCTTCTTACCGTCGGGCTCGTGACCGCCTCCGCGAGCATCGACCCGGCCGGAATCGACACCCACTGCCCGTACTGCGCGCTCCAGTGCGCGATGTCCCTCCACGACGGCCGGGTGACGCCGCGGGAGTTCCCGACCAACCGCGGCGGTCTGTGCCAGAAGGGCTGGACGTCGGCGGAGCTGCTGACCTCGCCGTCCCGGCTTACCACGCCGCTCGTCCGCCGTGACGGCGAGCTGCGGCCGGCCACGTGGGACGAGGCGCTGGACCTCGTCGCCGCCAAGCTCCGGCAGCTGCGCGAGGACCACGGACCGGACTCGGTCGGCGTGTTCGGCGGCGGCGGGCTGACCAACGAGAAGTCCTACCTGCTGGGCAAGTTCGCCCGGGTCGCGCTGGGCACCTCCCAGATCGACTACAACGGCCGGTTCTGCATGTCGAGCGCCGCCGCCGCGGGCACGAAGGCGTTCGGGCTGGACCGCGGGATGCCGTTCCCGGTCACCGACCTCGACCGCGCGGACGCGATCCTGCTGGTCGGCGGCAACCCGGCGGAGACCATGCCGCCGTTCGTGCAGCACCTGAAGAACGCCGAGCTGATCGTCATCGACCCCCGGCGCACGCCCACCGCCGAGCTCGCCACCCTGCACCTGCAGCCGGCGCCCGGCACGGACCTCGCGCTGGCGCTGGGCCTGCTGCACACCGCGGTAGCCGACGGCCACCTCGACCAGGCGTACCTGGACGAGCGCACCACCGGTTTCGACGACGCCTGGCGCATCGCCGCGACCTGGTGGCCGGAACGGGTCGAGCGGGTCACCGGCGTGCCGGTCGCGGACCAGCGGGCGGCCGTGCGGATCCTCGCGGAGGCCGCCAACGCCTACGTCCTCACCGGGCGCGGCACCGAGCAGCACGCCAGCGGCGCGGACACCGTGTCGGCGTGGATCAACCTGGCCCTGGCGCTGGGCCTGCCCGGCACGAAGGGCTCCGGCTACGGCTGTCTCACCGGCCAGGGCAACGGCCAGGGCGGTCGCGAGCACGGCCAGAAGGCCGACCAGCTCCCCGGCTACCGCAAGATCGACGACCCGGCGGCCCGCGAGCACATCATGAACGTCTGGGGCGTGGACGACCTGCCGGGCGCCGGCCGGTCGGCCTACGAGCTGCTCGACGCGCTGGGGCAGCCGGACGGCCCGAAGGCGCTGCTGGTGTTCGGCAGCAACGTCATCGTCTCCGCGCCGAGCTCGCAGCACGTCGCGGACCGGCTGGCCGCGCTGGACCTGCTGGTCGTGGCCGACCTCGTGCTGTCGGAGACCGCGGCGGTCGCGGACGTCGTGCTGCCCATCACGCAGTGGGCGGAGGAGAGCGGCACGATGACCAACCTCGAAGGCCGCATCCTGCTGCGCCAGGTGGCCGTGGCGCCGCCGGAGGGCGTGCGCAGCGACCTGGACGTGCTGCGCGGCCTCGCCACCCGCCTCGGCCAGCCCGCCGAGCGGTTCCCGACCGAGCCCGAGGTGGTGTTCGAGGAGCTGCGGCTGGCGTCGAAGGGCGGCACGGCCGACTACTCCGGCGTCACCTACGACCGCCTGCGCCAGGGCGAGGCCCTGCACTGGCCGGTGGTCGGGGAGAGCACCCCGCGCAACTTCCTCGACCGGTTCGCCCACCCGGACGGCCGGGCCAGGTTCATCCCGGTCGAGCACCGGGGTCCGGCGGAGGTGCCGGACGCCGACTACCCGCTCCAGGCCACCACCGGGCGGGTGCTGCAGCACTACCAGTCCGGCGCGCAGACCCGGCTGGTGCCCGAGCTGAACCGGGCCGAGCCCGAGGCCTACGTGGAGGTCCACCCGGACACCGCGACCAGGGCGGGCCTGGCCCACGGCGCGATGGCGGCCGTGGTGTCGCGGCGCGGCCGGACCGTGGCGCGGGTGCGCTGCGTGCCGTCCATGCGGATCGACGTGGTGTTCCTGCCCTTCCACTACGCCGGTGAGGGCCGGGCCAACCTGCTGACCAACCCGGTGCTGGACCCGACCAGCCGGATGCCCGAGTTCAAGGTGTGCGCGGTCCGATTGGAGTCGGTATGAGGAACGTTGTCATCGTGGGCTACGGCATGGCCGGTGCCCGG
Source organism: Actinosynnema sp. NPDC023658 (assembly GCF_040639995.1). Lineage (NCBI taxonomy): Bacteria > Bacillati > Actinomycetota > Actinomycetes > Pseudonocardiales > Pseudonocardiaceae > Actinosynnema > Actinosynnema sp. NPDC023658. Next base: position 15,681 of record NZ_JBFAAX010000046.1, read on the forward strand.
CTGGCCGACGAGATCCGCCGTCGCGACCCGAAGGCGGAGCGGGTCTCGGTGACCGTGCTGGGCGACGAGTCGCACCCGGCGTACAACCGGGTGCTGCTGTCCAGCGTGGTGGCGGGGTCGCTGACGCCGGAGGCGGTGCGGCTGCACGGCCCGGACTGGGCCGCCAAGCACCAGGTCGACCTGCGGCTGGGCAGCTCGGTCACCAAGATCGACCGGACCCGCCGGGTCGTGCACGTGGACGACACCGAGGTGCCCTACGACGCGCTGGTGCTGGCCACCGGCTCGCGGTCGTGGGTGCCGCCGACGCCGGGGCTGCTGGACGGCAACGGCGAGCTGGCCCCCGGCGTGGTGGCGTTCCGCTCGCTGGACGACTGCGCGCGGATCGTGGAGAAGGCGACGCCCGGCACGCCGGTGGCGGTGCTCGGCGGCGGGCTGCTCGGGCTGGAGGCCGCGCGCGGCCTGGCCGGCCGGGGCTGCCTGGTCACCGTGGTGCACCCGGTCGGGCACCTGATGGAACGGCAGCTCGACGCGGGCGCGGGCCGCGTGCTGGCCACCACGCTCAACGGGCTGGGCATCGAGTTCCGGCTCGGCGTGCTGGCCACGAAGTACTCGGCGGGCGACGGCCTGGAGCTGGACGACGGCACGCACGTGCCCGCCGACCTGGTCGTCGTCTCCGCCGGCGTGCGCGCCGAGACGGGCCTGGCCGAGCAGTCGGGCATCGACGTCGACCGGGGCGTCCTGGTGGACGACGCGCTGCGCACCAGCGACCCCAGGGTGCACGCCATCGGTGACTGCGCCCAGCACGTCGGCACGGTGTCCGGCCTGGTCCAGCCCGCGTGGGAGCAGGCCGCGGTGCTCGCGGACCGGCTCACCGGCGTCGCGCCGGCCGCCCGCTACGCCGGCACCACCGTCGTGACCAGGCTCAAGGCCCGTGACGTCGACCTGGCCGCGCTGGGTGACGTGCACGTGGGCGTCGACTCGGTGGACGACGAGGTGCTGTGCTTCCAGGACCCGGCCCGCGGCCGGTACGCCAAGCTCGTGCTGCGCGACGACAAGGTCACCGGCGCGATCGTGCTCGGCGCCCCCGACGCGGCGGCGGCCATCACCCAGCTGTTCGACCGCGGCCTGCCCGCGCCCACCGACCGGCTCGCCCTGCTGCTCGGCCGCGCGCTGCCCGCCGAGAACGAGGCCAGCCCCGCCGACCTGCCCGCGTCCGCGGTGGTGTGCCGCTGCAACACGGTCAGCAAGGGCCAGCTGGTCAGCGCGTGGCGCGCGGGCGCGACGACGTTGTCCTCGATCGCGGAGGTCACCAGGGCCAGCACCGGCTGCGGCGGCTGCAAGGACGCGGTGTGCGGCATCGTCGACTGGCTCGCGGCCTCACAGCCCCAGTCCGCGTGATGTGCGGGGGAGTTGCCGCCGACGACACCTGCACGAACGTCGGGGTAACGGACCGTTCTTACGGTTCCCGCAACGGCAAATCGGTGTCCGGGAGGATCCAATGAGCACGATGGTGGAGACCGAAGGCGTTGCGCCGCAGGCGAAGCGACGGGGTCGGTGGATCGAGCACTGGGAGCCGGAGGACCCCTCGTTCTGGGAGACCACCGGCAGGCGGGTCGCCCGCAAGAACCTGATCTTCTCCATCCTCGCGGAGAACCTCGGCTTCACGGTGTGGAGCCTGATGAGCATCGTGGTCGTGAGCCTCGGGCAGGTCGGCTTCAGCTTCAGCGTCGGCCAGACGTTCTGGCTGCTGATCGTGCCGAACCTGGTCGGCGCGGTGCTGCGGATCCCGTACACGTTCGCGGTGCCGCGGTTCGGCGGCCGGGCGTGGACGACGATCAGCGCCGGCCTGCTGCTGATCCCCACCACCATGCTGGCGATCGCGGTGACGAACACCGGCACGCCGTACTGGTTCTTCCTGCTCACGTCGGCCGCCATGGGCTTCGGCGGCGGCAACTTCTCCTCCTCCATGGCGAACATCTCGTTCTTCTACCCGGAGGGCAAGAAGGGCCTGGCGCTCGGCCTGAACGCGGCGGGCGGCAACCTCGGCGTGGCGATGGTGCAGCTCGTCGTGCCGATCGTCATCTCCCTCGGCACCGGCATCAAGCTGGCCTACGCGGCGCTGTTCTGGATGCCGTTCATCGTCGTCGCCTCGGCGTGCGCGTGGTTCCTCATGGACAGCCTCACCCAGGCCAAGCCGGACGGCACGTCCTACAAGAAGGCGATGGCGAACAAGCACACGTGGGTGATGTCGTTCCTGTACATCGGCACGTTCGGCTCGTTCATCGGGTTCTCGTTCGCGTTCCCGTCGCTGATCAAGCTGAGCTTCGTGGACTACAAGAGCTTCGTGGGCCTGGCCTTCATCGGCGCCCTCATCGGCTCGGTGAGCAGGCCGTTCGGCGGGTGGCTGGCGGACCGCTTCGGCGGCGCGCGGATCACCATGGCCACGTTCTTCGGCCTCGGCGCCGGCACCGTCGGCCTGCTGGTCAGCCTGGAGGTCCGCAGCTTCGCGCTGTTCTTCGGCTCGTTCATCGCCCTGTTCGTGCTGGCCGGCGTCGGCAACGGGTCCACCTACCGGATGATCCCGGCCATCTTCGCCACGCAGAGCGACGACGTCCGGTCGGCGAAGCGGCAGGCCGCCGCGGTGGTCGGCATCGCGGGCGCGATCGGCGCGTTCGGCGGCGTTCTGGTCAACCTGGTGTTCAAGTTCTCGCTGGAGGGCAGCAAGACGCTCGCCCCCGCCCTCACCGCGTTCCTCGTGTTCTACGGCCTGTGCGTGGTCACGACCTGGTGGTTCTACATGCGTCGACGGGTCTTCGCGCGCGTCCCCAGCCTCGCGTACGCCGGGGTGTGACGCACACAACGCCCTGAAGTGCGGCGTGAGGCTGCTTTAACGCCTGCGCAACATTCGCGACCTTGGCACGACACGGTGCCCGGTGAGCATTGACCCGGGCAGAAGGAGGGATTGGTCCCATGACGCGAACGCTCGTAGTGGTCGGTCACGGCATGGTCGGTCACCGGCTGGTGGAGGCCCTCCGCGAGAAGGACGTCACCGGTCAGTGGCGGGTCGTCGTGTTCGCCGAGGAGACCCGCCCAGCGTACGACCGGGTCGCGCTCTCGTCCTACGTGGACAGCTGGGACGCGCAGTCGCTCGCCCTCGCGCCGCACGGCGACGACTCCGTGCAGCTCAACCTGGACGACCGGGTCGTGCACATCGACCGGGCCGGCAAGTCCGTGCGCACCGCGAGCGGTCGCGTGCAGGACTACGACGCGCTGGTCCTGGCCACCGGCTCGGTGCCGTTCGTGCCGCCCGTGCCGGGCCGCGACCTGCCCGGCTGCCACGTCTACCGCACCATCGACGACCTCGACGGCATCCGCGCCACGGTCGAGTCGGCGCGCAGCGTCGGCCGGCACGCGGGCATGGTGCTCGGCGGCGGACTGCTCGGCCTGGAGGCGGCCAACGCGCTGCGCGGCATGGGCATCTCGCCGCACGTGGTCGAGCTGGGCCCGCGGCTGATGCCGCTGCAGGTGGACGAGGGTGGCGGCGGCCTGCTCAAGCGCCTGGTCGAGAAGCTGGACCTGACCGTGCACACCGGCACGTCAGCCTCCTCCATCGAGCAGGACCGCGGCCGGCTGCTGGCCAAGCTGTCCAACGGCCTCGAGCTGGACCTGGACGTGGTGGTGTTCTCCGCGGGCATCCGGCCGCGCGATGAGCTGGCCCGCCAGTTCGGCCTGACGGTCGGGGAGCGCGGCGGCATCATCGTCGACAAGGCGTGCCGCACCTCCGACCAGGACATCTACGCCATCGGTGAGTGCGCCAACCTCGACGGCATGGTCTACGGGCTCGTCGCGCCGGGCTACTCCATGGCCGAGGTCGTGGCCGACCGGCTGCTCGGCGGCGCGGCGGAGTTCCCCGGCGCGGACATGTCCACCAAGCTCAAGCTCCTCGGCGTGGACGTCGCCTCGTTCGGTGACGCGCACGCCAAGGAGGAGGGCGCGCTGGAGGTCGTCGTCAACGACGCCGTGGCCGGCACGTACGCCAAGGTCGTGGTGTCCGACGACGCGAAGACCCTGCTCGGCGGCATCCTGGTCGGTGACGCGTCCAAGTACACCGTGCTGCGGTCCCTGGTCGGCCGCGCCGTCCCGGGCGACCCGGTGGCGCTCATCGGGCCCGAGGGCGGCGTCGAGCTGACGATGCCGCACGACGCGCAGGTGTGCTCCTGCCACGCGGTCACCAAGCAGCAGATCGTGGACGTGGTCGACTCCGGCGAGGCCGTCGACGTGCCGGGCATCAAGGCCTGCACCAAGGCGGGCACCGGCTGCGGCTCGTGCGTGCCGATGCTGAAGAAGCTGCTGTCCGAGTGCGGCGTCGAGCAGTCCCGCGCGCTGTGCGAGCACTTCGACCACTCCCGCGCCGACCTGTTCGAGATCGTCCGCTCCACCGGCATCACCACGTTCAGCGAGCTGATCTCCCGGCACGGCCGCGGCGCGGGCTGCGACCTGTGCAAGCCCGCCGTCGCCTCGATCCTCGCGTCGCTGGACAACGGTCACGTGCTGGAGGGCGAGCAGGCCACCCTCCAGGACACCAACGACCGCTTCCTGGCCAACATGCAGCGCAACGGCACCTACTCGGTCGTGCCGCGCATCCCCGGCGGCGAGATCACGCCGGAGAAGCTGATCGTCATCGGTGAGGTCGCCCGCGACTTCGGCCTCTACACCAAGATCACCGGCGGGCAGCGGATCGACCTGTTCGGCGCGACCGTCGACCAGCTGCCGGTGATCTGGAAGCGCCTGGTGGACGCCGGGTTCGAGTCCGGGCACGCCTACGGCAAGGCGCTGCGCACGGTGAAGTCGTGCGTCGGCACCACCTGGTGCCGGTACGGCGTGCAGGACTCGGTGTCGCTGGCCATCGAGCTGGAGCTGCGCTACCGCGGCCTGCGGTCGCCGCACAAGCTCAAGTCGGCCGTGTCCGGGTGCGCCCGCGAGTGCGCCGAGGCCCGGGGCAAGGACTTCGGCATCATCGCCACCGAGAAGGGCTGGAACCTCTACGTCGGCGGCAACGGCGGCTTCACGCCCCGCCACGCCGACCTGATCGCGTCCGACGTGGACACCGAGACCCTGATCAAGCTGATCGACCGGTTCCTGATGTTCTACATCCGCACCGCGGACCGGTTGCAGCGCACCTCGACCTGGATCGAGTCGCTGGAAGGCGGCCTCGACCACCTGCGCGCGGTCATCGTGGACGACAGCCTCGGCATCTGCGCCGACCTGGAGGCCGCCATGGCCAAGCACGTGGACAACTACGCCGACGAGTGGCGCGGCGTGCTGGAGGACCCGGAGAAGCTGGCCAGGTTCACCTCGTTCGTCAACGCGCCCGGCACGCCCGACCCGACGATCGCGTTCCGCGAGGAGCGCGGCCAGAAGGTGCCGGTCCCGCTGGGCGTGCCCGCTTTCGGCGAGCCGGAGAAGCAGGAGGTTTCGCGATGACCCCCGTGTGCGAGTTGAGCGCCCTCGAACCCGACCGCGGCGTGGCGGCCCTGCTGCCCGACGGTTCCCAGGTGGCGTTGTTCCTGACCTCGTCGGGGACGGTGCACGCGCTGGGCAACATCGACCCGTTCAGCGGCGCGGCGGTGCTGTCGCGCGGCATCGTGGGCGACCGCGGCGGTGTGCCGGTGGTCGTGTCGCCGGTCTACAAGCAGGCGTTCGAGCTCGCCACCGGCAAGTGCCTGGACGACCCCTCGACCGGGGTGCCGGTGCACCCCGTGGTCGTGGCCGACGGCGTCATCCAGGTCGGGTCACCGTGAACGCCGCCCCGCTGGCCGGGTACACGGTCGGTGTGACCGCCGCCCGGCGGGCCGACGAACTCGGTGCCCTGTTGGAGCGCAAGGGCGCGACCGTGCTGCACGGTCCCGCCATCCGGATCGTGCCGCTGCCCGACGACGCGGAGCTGCTGGCCGCGACCAGGGCGGTGGTGGAGGAACCGGTGGACGTCGCCGTGGCGACCACCGGCATCGGCTTCCGCGGCTGGATCGAGGCCGCCGAGGGCTGGGGGTTGGGCGCGCGCCTGCTGTCCCGGTTGTCCGGGGCGCGGGTGCTGGCCAGGGGGCCGAAGGCGCGGGGCGCGGTGCGTGCCGCCGGGTTGGTGGAGGCGTGGTCGCCGGAGGGGGAGAGCAACGCCGAGTTGCTGGACCACCTGATGCGGTCCGGTGTGTCCGGTCAGCGCATCGCCGTGCAGCTGCACGGCGACACGCTGCCGGAGTTCACGTCGACCTTGCGCGAGGCCGGTGCCACGGTCGTCGAGGTCCCCGTCTACCGCTGGACCGGCCCGTCCGACCCCGCGCCTTTGGAGCGCCTGCTGGAGGCCGTGCTGGCCGGTCAGGTGGATGCGCTGACGTTCACCAGCGCCCCCGCCGCGGCGTCCGTGCTGCGGACCGCGGGCGCGATGGGCAAGCTGACCGAGCTGACCGAGCTGCTGCGCCGGGACGTGCTGGTGGTGGGCGTCGGCGCGATCACCGCCGGACCGCTGGTCGCGGCCGGCGTCCCGGTCGTGCAGCCCGCGCGGGCCCGGATCGGCGCGCTGGCCCGCGAGCTGACCCTCGAACTGCCCGCCAGGGCGACCCGCCTGCGGATCGCCGCCCGTGACGTCGAGCTGCGCGGCCAGGCCGTCGTGGTGGACGGCGAGCTGCGACCCGTGCCGCCCGCGCCGATGGCCGTGCTGCGCGTGCTGGCCGCCGCCCGCGGCCGGGTGGTGTCCCGCCGAGACCTGCTCGCCGCGCTGCCCAGCGGCGGCGAGGAGCACGCCGTGGAGACCGCGATCGGCCGCCTGCGCTCGGCGCTGGGCGAGCCGCGCATGGTCACCACCGTCGTCAAGCGCGGTTACCGCCTGGCCATGGACCCCGCCGGAGTCGCCGTATGACCCTCGTCCTCGTCGCGCACGGCACCCGCGACCCCGCCGGCGCCGTCGTCGTCGAACAGATCGCGTCCCTCGTCCGCGCCCGGCTGGGCGGTGTGCCCGTGCGGGTCGCCTACGCCGACGTGCGGCAGCCGGACGTCACGACCGTGCTGTCGTCCGTCACCGGACCGGCCGTCGTCGTCCCCGCCTTCCTCGCCGCGGGCTACCACGTCCGGGTGGACATCCCGGCGCAGGTCGAGGCGTCCGGGCACCCCGACGTGGCGATCACCGACCCGATCGGCCCGGCCCTGGTGCCGGCGCTGCTCGCGCGCCTGGCCGAAGCCGGGTGGACGCCGGGCGACTCGGTCGTCCTGGCCGCCGCGGGCTCGTCGGACCCGAGGGCGCTGGCCGACGTCCGGGCCGTCGCCACCGCGCTGTCGCACCGGGTCGGCCCGGTGACCATCGGCTACGCCGCCACCGCCGAACCCCGCATCGGTGACGTGGTGGCCGCCGCGTCGGGCCGCGTCGCCGTCGCGTCGTGGCTGCTGGCGCCGGGCCTGTTCCACCGCGTGGTGGCGGAGTCGGGCGCGGCGGTCGTGGCGGACCCCATCGGCGCCCACCTGAGGGTCGTGGAAGCGGTCCTGCTGCGCTACTACGAAGCGCGCTGCTTCCAGGACGTCGCCTGAAGGTAAACCGGTACCGCGATCCGCGCCCCGGGCGCGATGATCCCGGACGTGCTGGCGAAGTCGCTGTCGGAACTGCTCCAGAACGCGGTCGAGCGGCTGCCGTTCCGGATGATCACGCTGCTGCGCGTGCTGGTGGGCGCGGCGGGCGCGCTGCTGCTGGTCGCGGCGACGCTGCACTACGGGTGGCCGCCGCTGGCCCTGGGCTGCGCGCCGGTGCTGCTGTGGGTGCTCACGGCGACGACCCGTGGCATCGCGGCGGTGCCCGGTCCCGTGTACTGGGTGGCCTGCGCGATCACCACGGCGTTCCTGGTGCCCGTGCTGGCCGGTTTCGACAACGGGCAGGACGTGCCGCTGCAACGCGGTTACGTCATCGGCATCTCGGTGTCCGTGCTGCTGCTGATGGGCCTGGCCCGGTTGCTGGAGCTGGAGGACCGCCGGGCGCGGCTGCGGGTCTGGCACCGGGACGTCCACCTGCCCGCGTGGCAGGCGGCGGGCGACCCCGGCGGTGGCGCGCGGTCGTGGCGGGAGCTGCCCGAGGACGTGGTCTCCTCGCACCCGCTGGGCGAGGTGCGGCTGGTGCTGCTCAAGCTGGTCGCCGCCACGGCGCTGCTGGCCGCGGCGGACGGGTCCGAGCACAGCTCCCTGACGGTGCTGACCGCGTTGGCGGCCCTGCTGTGGCGGGAGAGGGCGACGGCGCTGATCGCGGGCGGGGGCGCGCTGCTCACCGCGGCGTGGGGGTTCGAGCTGTCCCTCGACTGGCTCCTCACGGCGGGGAGCGGTCTGCTGGCGGCCTGGCAGTGGTGGGAGGCGTCCCGGCTGCCGCTGTGGCCGAGGGCGCTGTACCGGCGGTTCCGGCGCGAGGGCTACGCGCGCGTGCCCGCGTTCCGGGTGGACGCCGACGCGTCGGTGGAGCTGATCGAGCCGGACGTCTCCGCCCGCCGGAATAGTTGAGGCTTCAACTAGGTTGACGTGGCCGAGACCGCCGAACCCGGGTGGTCACCCCTCCGAGGAGGCAGTCATGCCCGCCGTCACCGCCGACACCCTCACCCTGCCGCGACTGCCCGTGCTGCCCGAGGCCGCGACCGCGTGGCGCCCGGTGCGGCGCGTGGTGCGGGCGCAGCGGTTCCTCGAAGGCGAGGGCTTCCAGGTCCGCCGCCCGTTCCCGGGCGTCGACCTCGTCGACGCGGACCCGTTCCTGCTGCTGGACCACATGGGCGCGGTCGAGTACGGCCCCGGTGAGGCCAAGGGTGCGCCCTGGCACCCGCACCGCGGCTTCGAGACCGTCACCTACATGATCGACGGCGCGTTCGAGCACCGGGACTCCACCGGTGGTGGCGGCGTCATCACCAACGGCGGCACGCAGTGGATGACCGCGGGCTCCGGGGTGCTGCACTCCGAGCTGCCGTCGCAGGAGCTGGTGTCCAGGGGCGGGCTGTTCCACGGCGTGCAGCTGTGGGTCAACCTGCCGAGGGCCGCCAAGTGGTCCCCGCCCCGCTACCAGGACATCAACGCGGCCGACACCGTGCTGCTGTCCAGCGACGACGGCGGCGCGCTGGTCCGCGTGATCGCGGGCGACGTGGCGGGCCACCGCGGCCCCGGCCGGACGCACACGCCGATCACCTATCTGCACGCCACGATCAGCCCGCACGCCCACCTGACCCTGCCGTGGCCGGAGGACTTCACCGCGATGGTGTACGTGCTGTCCGGTCGCGGCACGGTCGGCGCGGACCGCCGCCCGCTCGACGAGGGGCAGCTCGCCGCCTTCGGCAACGGCGCCGCGCTGACCCTGGAGGCCGACACGACGTGGGACGTCCTGGTCCTGGGCGGACTCCCGCTGCGCGAGCCGGTCGCGCGCTACGGCCCGTTCGTGATGAACACGCGGGCCGAGATCCTGCAAGCCATCGAGGACTTCCAAGCCGGGCGACTGGGCGTCACGCACGTCCCGCACGTCACCGCGGCGGACGAGGAGCTGTCATGACCGATGTCCTGGAACTGCTGCGCAAGGGCCGCATGTTCCGCGCGGCGGGCGACCCGAGCGGCGCCGCCCGCTACCTGGCCGAGGCCGCCGAGCACGCGCCGCACGACCGGACCGTGCTGACCGAGCTGGCGCTGGCGCACTTCCAGTCGGCCTCGCTGGGCAAGGCGGAAGGCGTGCTCAAGGCCCTGGTGGACCTCGACCCGTCGGACGGCTACACCCGCCTGCTGCTCGGCCGCACGCTCAGCCGGCAGAGCAGGCACGCCGAGGCGCTGCCTCAGCTGCGCCTGGCCGCCGCGCTGACCCGCGACCCCGAGGTCGAGACCGAGGTGGCCAGGGTGCGGGCCCGGGTCGCGGACGCCGTCACCACAGGCCCGGAGGCTCCTCCGCCTTCTCCTTGACCGCGTCCTCCCAGCGGTACGTGCGCAGGTCGACCTTGCCCCCGTCGACCACCACGCCCTCCTCGCGCAGGCGTTGCAGCTGCTCGTCCGCGATGTGGGGCGCGCACGTGCCGTTGGCGCGCAGCACCCGGTGCCACGGCAGGTCGTGCCCGTCCTGGTTGAGCACCTGCCCGACCAGGCGGGGCGACGGCGCGCGGGCGACGTCGGCGACGTCGCCGTAAGTCGCCACCCGCCCGCGGGGAATCCTCCGCACCACCGCGCGAACCATCTCGTGCAACTCTTCGTCCACCACGACAGTGTTCCACCGCACCACTTGCCCGATGACCACCGACGCGAGGTCGCGTCGTGGGGGGGGCGGGGGCATTAAACGGGGGGTCCGATTGATAAGGCGGGGGATTGGGCGCGGAGCGGGGGGGGAGCCCGGGGCCCCCC
>NZ_JBFAAX010000047.1:0-935 GCF_040639995.1 Actinosynnema sp. NPDC023658
ACACGCCCAGCCCCCGCTTGGGGACGGCGGCGCGCGCTGTGCGCATGGCGACGTCCACCGCGTACACGATCGTGCGTGCGGCGGACGACATCGAGCGGGCCAGCGTGAACCGGTCCTGCAGGCCCAGCGCGGTGGCGACCTCGTCGCCGTCCTGCGCGCGCAGCACGTCCCGCGGCTTGCGCGCCACCCGCCGCAGCTCGGTGCGCACGTCCAGCAGCAGCCTGCGGGCCTCGTTGACCTCGGCGGAGGGCCGGTCGGTCAGCTGCGCCGCGCTCAGCGCGTCCAGCAGCGTCACGTCCCGCAGCCCGCCGCGGCCGTGCTTGAGGTCCGGCTCCACGCGGTGCGCGATCTCGCCGCTGCGCGCCCACCGCCGCGACGCCGACTCGGCCATCTCGTCCAGCCGCGTGCGCACCCCCGTGCGCCACGCCTGCCGCGCGCTGTCGGTCAGCCGCTGGCTGATCTCCTGGTCGCCCGCGATGTGGCGGATGTCCAGCAGCCCCAACGCGGTGCGCAGGTCACCGGCGGCGACGCGCAGCGCCTCGCCCACCGTGCGCACCGAGTGGTCCAGGCCGATGCCGGAGTTCCACAGCGGGTACCAGAGCTTCTCGGCGATCCCGTCCACGCCCTTGTGCCCGTTGTGCACCAGGAGCAGGTCCAGATCGGAATAGGGCACCAGCTCTCGCCTGCCCAAACCCCCCACGGCGACCAGCGCGACCCCGCTGCCCGGTCCACCGACGCCCGACTGCGAGGCGTGCGCGGTGAGCCAGAACTCGTGCAGGTCCACCAGCGCCTCGCGCAACGACTCCCCCGTCAAACGGCGCCGGGGGGGGGGGGGGCGGCGGGGCGGGGGGGGGGCCCCCGGGGGGGGCGGGGGGGGCGGCGGCGGGGGGGGTTTAGAAAGTGCCGCCGCCCGCCCCGACCCACGAACGCGTAAT
>NZ_JBFAAX010000047.1:945-25196 GCF_040639995.1 Actinosynnema sp. NPDC023658
CGGCGCCGACCTGGCGCGCGCACCCGATCGCGTGCTCGCACCAGGTCGTCAGCCGTGACGACGGCCGTCTCGGCGTTATCCATACGGCCGTCTCCCGTCCCTACCGAGGATCCCTATAGGGCATCCGAGCCGCGCTCCCCGGTGCGGACCCGGATGACGGTGTCGACCGGCGTCACCCAGACCTTCCCGTCACCGATCTTGCCGGTGCGCGCGGCCTCCACGACGGCGTCGAGGACCTTCTCCACGGCGGTGTCGTCGATCAGCACCTCGATGCGCAGCTTGGGCACGAAGTCCACGGCGTACTCGGCGCCGCGGTAGACCTCGGTGTGGCCCTTCTGCCTGCCGTACCCCTGGACCTCGCTGACGGTCATGCCGAGCACGCCGAGCTGCTCCAGGGACGCCTTCACGTCGTCGAGGGTGAAGGGCTTGATGATCGCGGTGACCAACTTCATGACTTGCTGCTCCCCTCGAGAACCGCAGTGGCGCCGGCGGCGACACTGGGCTTGCTGCCGCCACGGGTGCCGATGCCGCTGCCGAACTCGTACGCCGTCTCGGCGTGCTCGGCCTCGTCGATGCCGGCGACCTCGGCCTCGGTGTCGACGCGGAAGCCGACGGTGATCTTGACCAGGTAGCCCAGCACGAGGCTCAGCACGAACGAGTAGACGAGCACCGCGAGAGCGCCGACGACCTGCCGCCACAGCTGATTCACGCCGCCACCGTAGAAGAGGCCGTCGACGCCCGCCGGAGCGGCCGAGCTGGCGAACAGGCCGATCAGGATGGTGCCGGAGAGGCCGCCGACCAGGTGCACGCCGACCACGTCGAGCGAGTCGTCGAAGCCGAAGCGGTACTTGAGGCTGACCGCCAGGGCGCACAGGGCGCCGGTGATCACGCCGATCGCGATGGCGCCGAGCGGGGTGACCGACGAGCAGGCGGGGGTGATGGCGACCAGGCCCGCGACGATGCCGGACGCGGCGCCCAGCGTGGTGGCGTTGCCGTCGCGGACGCGTTCCACGACCAGCCAGCCGAGCATCGCGGCGCAGGTGGCGACCAGGGTGTTGACGAAGGTGACGCCGGCGGTGCCGTTCGCGGCCACGGCGGAGCCCGCGTTGAAGCCGAACCAGCCGAACCACAGCAGACCGGCGCCCAGGACGACCAGCGGCAGGCTGTGCGGCTTCATCCGGTCCTTCGGCCAACCGACGCGCTTGCCGAGGACGATCGCCAGCGCGAGGCCCGCCGCACCGGCGTTGATGTGGACCGCCGTGCCGCCCGCGAAGTCGATGGCGAGCAGCTTGTTGGCGATCCAGCCGCCCGGGTCGATGACGTTGCCGTCAGCGTCCTTGCCGTCGAAGTCGAACACCCAGTGCGCGACCGGGAAGTACACCAGCAGCGACCACACGGCGGCGAACAGCAGCCACGGCCCGAAGCGGGCCCGGTCCGCGATCGCGCCGGAGATCAGCGCCACCGTGATGATGGCGAACATGGCCTGGAAGGCGACGAAGACGGTGCTCGGGATGGTGCCGAACACCGACTCCTTGCCGAGCAGGCCGTCCAGGCCGAAGAACTCGAACGGCTTGCCGAGCAGACCGGCGCCGACGTCGGTGCCGAACGCCGTGGAATAGCCGACCAACACCCAGAGCACACCGACCACGGCGATTGCGCCCAGGCTCATCATCATCATGTTGAGCACACTCTTCGACCGGACCATGCCCCCGTAGAAGAAGGCAAGTCCCGGCGTCATCAACAGCACCAGTGCGGCACTGGTGAGCACCCAGGCGGTGTCCCCTGTATCCACGTCGACCTCCACTGCACGTCGGTTGCAGGGAGCATCGGTATGGCCTGTTTCGCGCGGTTGCGCCCGACGTTTCGCGCAGGTGAACTGTCCGGGCCCTGGTGTTACGGGCACGTTTCACGCGCTTGAAGCGGGCCGTTCCGCCCGCGATCCGCCCCGGTCGCCCCGGATCACGCGGTGACGGAACGTGCGAGCGCCTCTCGCCTCTGCGGTGGTTCGTGTGATCCTCCGGAGCGGGCCGGCGACGCTCGGTCACCGGCTCGACGGCGTCGTGGCACGCCCGGCGCGGGGTCGGCCCGCCGGGACGGCCGGGGCCGCCCCCACTCGGAGGTGGGAGCGGCCGCCGGCACGTCGACTAGCGGAGCCAGCCCGGGATGCCCGGGGCCGGACCCGTCGGGAGCGGCTTCTCGTCCAGCGACGCGATCGACTCCGGCGCGGGCTCCACCGCCGCGCACCTCGCGCCGGGGCGCGGGGTCTTGAGGTTGATCAGGTAGTCGTCCGTCGTGTCGCGCGTGCAGGCGCTGCGCGGGTAGACGCCGTGGCCCCAGCCCTCGTAGGTGAGCAGGACGGTGGTGTCGCGGCTCTGCCGGTGGGCGTTGGCCGCCCACTCGTACCCGGTGGCGGGGTCGTGCAGCGCGTTCAGCATGAGGATCTTCGGCGCGTCCTCGATCCGGAGGTGGTGCTGCGGGTTGTTCACCCGCTCCGGCAGCCCGACGCAGCCCGCCATCGCGCTGTGCCCGAGCGACGAGCCGCGCATGTGCGGCGCTACCCGCCGCGCCCGGTCGACCAGGGCGGAGAACTCGCCGTAGCTCTTCACCCGGATCGCCCAGTCCTGGCAGAACACCGCCGGGAACGGGTTGTCCGCGGTCTCCGGCGCGAACGCGACCGGCACCGCCTTGCCCGCCCCGAGCTCGACCAGCCACTCCGACAGCGGCTGCCACTGCGGGCCGTAGAACGCGCTGAACGCGTTGCCGATGATCTCGTCGGCGCTCACCGCGCGGTCCGGTTCGAGCGGGTCGACGATCTCGCCTCGGTCGGCGCGGGCCAGCAAGTCGTCCCACACCTGCGCCACGTCCCGGCCGTGCAGCGCGCACGACTCGGTGCGGTCGCACCACGCCACGAACTCGCGGAACGAGTCCTCGGCCGTCGCGGCCTCGGTCTCGTTGAACCGCCACGTGCCGAGGCTGTGGTCCATGTTCGAGTCGATCACCATCGCGCGGATGTTGCGGCCGAACCGCTCGGCGTACTGCTGGCCGATGAGCGTGCCGTACGAGACGCCGTAGTAGTTGATCTTCCGTTCACCGAGCGCCTTGCGCAGCGCGTCGACGTCCCGCACCACGGCGCCGGTGTCGGCGTGGTCGTAGATCGGACCGCTGCGCGCCCGGCAGTCGGCGGCGAGGTCGCGGTTGTACGCGGCCAGCGCGTCGAACCCCTGCCGGTCGGTCGGGTAGGCCGACGGCTGCGCGACCAGCAGGTCGTACGAGCACCGCACCGGCTGGCTGCGGGCGACGCCGCGGGGGTCGAAGCCGATGATGTCGAAGTGCCGCTGGAGCTCGGTGCTGAACCTGCCGTCCGCCCGCAGCGCGGCGTTCACGCCCGAGCCGCCCGGACCGCCGGGGTTGATGATCATGACCCCGATCCGCGCGGCCGGGTCGGTGGCCCTGCGGCGGGCCACCGCGAGGTCGAACTCCCCGCCGCGCGGGTCGGCCCAGTCGATGGGCAGCCGCAGCGTGCCGCACTCCACCTCGGCCAGTTCGGGGCACGGGTGCCAGTCGATGCCCGCCGCGCCTTGGGGTTCCGCTTCGGCCGACGCCACCGACGTCGTCCCCGTGACGAGCGCGAGGGCGGTGACCACACCGCCGAGCGCCCTGGTGATCGGTCGCACAGGTTCCTCCCTAGGTCCTGTCACCCAATCGGGTCTCAGCAGGCTTCCAGGGCGGTCAGACGAGCCACAACCGACTGAAGTCGCACCAACGGTCAGCCCGTGGACTGACGAATTTCCTCCTTCTCAGCGCAAGTCCTGGTAGCGCTGGGTGATCACCCTGAGGCCATCCGGAGTCAGGCGGCCGAACAGCCGCAGGCGTGCCATGCCACCGTCCGGGTGGATGTCGAGCCGCGCGTGGGTGACCTCGGCGTCCTGCTCGACGCGGAAGCGGTGGCGGGTGTCGGGCTGGAGCCGGGTGCGCGGCAGCACGTCGAACTCCTCGCCGGTGCGCGCGTCGCGGCCCCGGACCGACGCCCAGCCCGGCGCGTTGCCCTTGAAGTGGCTGGTGTCCAGCTCGACGAGCCGGACCACGCCGGGCGCGGCCAGCTCGACCTCCACCCAGTCGTTGCCGTCGTCACGCCGGCGCGCGGTCTCCCAGCCCTCCCCCATGACCGTCGCCTGGCCGGGCGCGATGAGGTTGGCCGGGTCGCTGTAGAACATGTTGCTGCACCCGGTGATCGACGCGCCGTTCTCCAGCGCGGCCAGGTCCAGCGCCTCGGCCACGATCAGGTCCGGGTCGGCCACCGGGTCGCCGTGCACCCTCAGCCGCGCCACCCCGCCGTCCGGGTAGATGGTCAGCCGCACGTGCGTGTAGCGGCGGCGCGCGGACACCTCGAAGTGGTGCTTGCGGTCGCCCTCCAGGGGCGACTTGGGCACCAGGGTCTCCCAGCCGGTCAACTCCTCGGGCGCCGGGTAGCCGGTGGCCGCCGTCGCCTCGACCGACGCGAACGGCGGGAAGTTGCCCTTGAAGAACGCGGTGTCGACCACGACGCCCCGGACCACGCCGGGCAGGCCGAGCCGGACGATCGCCCGGTCCTCACCGGCGTCGCGGCGGCGGCGCGTCTCCCACCCGTCGTAGACCTGGCCCTTGAGGCCGAACGTGTACGTCTCGTACCGCGGCTCGGGCTTGCGGATCAGGTTCTCCCGTTCCGCGAACAGCTCGTCGTTGGCCCACACGACGCTGCCGCCCACCGAGCGGCAGGCGAGGTCCGGGAGCCGGGTCCAGTCGGGTGCCGCGGTCATGCGTCTCCTCCGCTCGGGCGCGCGACCCGGTTGCCCAGCAACCGCCCGCGCGGTCGGTCGTCGATCGGCTCGCCGCGCAACCACGTCTGCCGCACGACGCCCGCCAGCGGGAGGCCGTGGTACGGCGTGACGGGGTTGCGGTGGAGCAGCGCGGCGCGGTCCACCACGAACGCGTCGTCCGGGGCGAACACGCAGAAGTCGGCGTCCGCGCCGGGCGCGATGCGGCCCTTGGTGGTCAGGCCGACCAGGTCGGCCGGAGCGGTGGCCATCCACCGGACCACGTCGGTCAGCGCGTGCCCGCGTCGCCTGGCCTGCGTCCACACCGCGGGCAGGCCCAGCTGGAGGCTCGCGATGCCGCCCCACGCGGTCGCGAAGTCGCCGTGCTTCAGCTCTGGCGTGCACGGCGAGTGGTCGGTGACGACGAGGTCCACCACGCCGTCGCGCAACGCCCGCCAGAGCTGCTCGCGGTTCGCCGCGTCGCGGATCGGCGGGCAGCACTTGAACTCCGTCGCCGCGTCCCCGATCTCCTCCGCCACGAACGTCAGGTAGTGCGGGCACGTCTCGGCGGTGAAGCGCAGCCCGAGGTCCTTGGCGACCTTCACCTGCCGCGCGGCCTGCCCGCTGGACACGTGCAGCACGTGCAGCCTGGTCCGGGTCTCGACGGCCAGGTCCACCAGCGCCGAGACGGCGTGCGACTCGGCCCGGTGCGGCCGGGAGTCGAGGAAGCCGCGGTAGTCCGGCCCGGCTTCGGTGATCTCGTGCGGGTCCTCGGCGTGCACGATCGTCAGGGCGTCGCGCGAGCGCAGCCGCAGCAGGGCGGCTCGCAGCTCCTCCTCGCTGACGTGCGGGAACTCGTCCACGCCCGAGTGGACCAGGAAGCACTTGAAGCCGAACACGCCGGCGTCGTGCAGCTCCTCCAGGTCCTCCAGGTTGGTCGGCACGATGCCGCCCCAGAACCCCACGTCGACGTGCGCCCTGCCCCGGGCCGACCCGCGCTTGGCGTCGAGGGCGGCGACGGTCGTCGTCGGCGGCAGGCTGTTCAGCGGCATGTCGATGATCGTGGTGACGCCGCCGGCCGCCGCCGCCCTGGTGGCGGAGTCGAACCCCTCCCAGTCGCTGCGGCCCGGGTCGTTCACGTGGACGTGCGTGTCGACGAGGCCGGGCAGGAGCACCTCGTCGGCGGCCAGCTCCACGACCGTCGCGGCGTCCAGGCGGTCGGCCACCGCGACGATCCGGCCGTCCTCGACGCCGACGTCGGCACGGCGTTCACCGTCCGGGGTGACGACTCGGGCAGCGCGCAGCACCAGGTCCATGTGCTCACCATTCCAGCCGACCGGCGACGATGCGACCACCCGGCCGGAGCGGGTCGGTCGGACACGTCCGGCGCGGCGGAGCGGGGTTGTTGACACGTCCGGGGGCCGCTCGTACCGTCGCCCTTTGCGGAAGCGGGATTCCGCGATACAGAAAACAAGGAGCCTCAGTGCCCGATCTCGAAGGGTTCAACTCCGCACCCGCGGCCGAGCTCCGCCCCCTGCTCACGGAGTGCCTCGCGGCGCCGCGCTGGGTCGACGCGCTGCTGGCCGGCCGCCCCTACGCCGACGTGGACGCGCTGCTCGCCGCGTCGGACCGGTTCGCGGACCTGAGCGACGACGAGGTCGTCACCGCCATCTCCGGGCACCCGCGGATCGGGCAGAAGGCCTCGGGGGGCGGGGTGTCGGCGAAGTGGTCGGCCGACGAGCAGTCCGGCGTCACCGCGTCGCTCGCCGACCGGCTGCTCGCCGCCAACGCCGCCTACGAGGACCGCTTCGGGCACATCTACCTGGTGTGCGCGACCGGGCTGACCGGCGAGGAGGTGCTGGACGACCTCGCGGCCCGGATGGGCAACCCGCCGGACGCGGAGCTGCGCGTGGTGAACCGGGAGCTGGCGAAGATCGCCGCGCTGCGGCTGAGGAAGGTGCTGGCATGACGGTCTCCCTGTCCACCCACGTGCTCGACGCCGAAGCCGGTCGACCGCGCGTCGGCGTGCCGGTCCGGGTGGAGCGCGACGGCGCGGTGCTGGAGCGGGGCGTCACCGACGAGGACGGCCGGCTGCGGTTCGCCCACGTGCTGTCCCCCGGCGTGCACCGGCTCGTGTTCGACGTCGACACGCCGTTCTACCCGGAGATCACCGTCGCCTTCCGGGTCGCCGCACCCGGTGCGGGTCAGCCGGACCACCTGCACGTGCCGATCCTGCTGAGCCCGTTCGCCTTCACGACCTACCGAGGGAGCTGACCGATGGCCATCGTCCTGGGGCCCAACCAGTACGGGAAGGCGGAGAACCGCCTCGTCACGGTGACCCGCGACGGTTCCGCGCACACGATCAGGGACCTCACCGTCAGCACGTCCCTGCGCGGCGACCTCGCGGACACCCACCTCACCGGGGACAACTCGAAGGTCCTCGCGACCGACACGCAGAAGAACACCGTCTACGCCTTCGCCAGGCAGGCGCCGATCGGTCGGATCGAGGACTTCGCGCTGCGCCTGGGACGGCACTTCGTCTCGTCGCAGGAGGCGATCACCGGCGCCCGCGTGCTCGTCGACGAGCACTCGTGGGACCGCATCGAGGGCAACGGCCACTCGTTCGTGCAGGGGACCAACGAGAAGCGCACGACCGCCGTGACCGTCGACGGCGACCGCGCGTGGGTCGTGTCGGGTGTGCGGGACGTGGTGGTGCTCAAGTCGACCGGTTCGGAGTTCCACGGGTTCCCGCGCGACGAGTACACCACCCTCAAGGAGACCGACGACCGGATCCTGGCCACGTCGGTGACGGCGCGGTGGCGGTACCAGGGCTTCGGCGGGGCGGGCGGTCCCATCGCCGCCGAGGTCGACTGGGCGGAGAGCTTCGCGGAGATCCGGCGGCTGCTGCTGACGACGTTCGCGACCAAGCACAGCCTGTCGTTGCAGCAGACCCTGTACGCGATGGGCGAGGCGGTGCTGCGGGCCCGACCCGAGGTGGCCGAGGTGCGGCTGTCGATGCCGAACAAGCACCACTTCGCGGTGGACCTGTCCCCGTTCGGGTTGGAGAACGACAACGAGGTGTTCTACGCCGCCGACCGGCCGTACGGGCTCATCGAGGGCACCGTGCTGCGCGACGACGCCGAGGACGCCGGGTCCGCCTGGTACGCGCTGCCCACGTTCTGACCCGCGGTGACCGTGCTCCGCCCGCTCGGAGCGCGGTCACTCGTCGTGCATCGCCATCCGCTGCAACCGCCAGGTGTGGAACAGGTCGGCCTCCTCGTACCAGTCCACGACCGTCGGGCGGCGGGCGGTGAACATGAACTCCAGCAGGATGTCCCGGTACGTCGTCAGCGGCACGGCCACGCCCGGCGGGAAGTCGGTGTAGGTCTCGTCCACGTACGGCGCGTCCGGCTCGCCCTTGGGCCAGCCGGTGAACTCGTCGTCCACGTAGTTCAGGTAGCCCCACCGGCCCCGGACGGCGAGCACCAGGTTGTGGTCGCTCTCCCCCTCGGGGTCGGGTGGGCGGGCAAAGTGCTCCAGCATCCCGTCGTTGCACTCCGGCCGCGCCAGGGCGGCGATGAGCACGTCCACGTCCGCCGCGCACGCCACCACCTGGTAGCGGAACTCCGCCCGCTCCAGGTCCGGCAGCCCGGTCCACAAGCCGGCCCTCATGGTCATGGTCACACCCTGGCCGGTGTTGCACGGTCCGGCCGTTCGCTGGTTCGAGAATCACCCCATCCAGCGATGCCGTGATCACTCTCTTCTGGCTAGTGCCCGAAGATCGGTCACGGTGAGTCCCGTCGCACGGCGGATTTCGTCCTCGTCCAGGGCACCGCAGTCCAGGGCCCGGAGGAACGAGCCGGACATCGCGCGGGCCGTCGCGGGCTCGTCGAGCACCGATCCACCCGCCTGCTCGACGTACGCCCTGAGCCTGCGCGCGTCCGCCTCCACGCCTTCGAGGTAGAACGCGTGCACGGCCGCGTACCGGGTCACCAGCTGCGCCGGGTGCAGGTCCCAGCCCTGGTAGAAGCCGTGCGCCAACGACCGGCGCACCAGCCGGTAGTGCGTGCGCCAGCCCTCGTGCACGTCGTCGCCCACCGGCAGCACGTTGGTGGAGCCGTCGGACAGCTCGACGCCGGTGCCCGCGGCGGACACCTGCATGACGTTGCGGGCGAAGTCGCACGCGCCGTGCGCGAGGTGCTGGTGCGCCGCGCCCAGGCCGCAGCCCGCCGTGTAGTCGTACGTGCCGAAGTGCAGGCCGGTGACCCGGCCTCGGCCCGCCTCGATGAACCGCGGCAGCGCCAACCTGCCCTCGGGGTCCACGACCGACTGCGTCGTCTCGACCTGGACCTCGAACCGCAGCGGCAGCCCGAACAGGTCCAGCACGTCACCGAGCACCTCGACCTGCGCCACCGACGTGACCTTCGGGAAGGTGATCACGAAGCCCTCGGGCGCCCCGCCCAGCGCGGTGAGGAACACGTCCAGCGTCCGGATGCCGCGCTCGCGCAGCGACCTGGTGTCGAACGACTTCATCCGCAGCCCGAACCGCGGCGGGGCCGTGCCGTCGCGCAGCCAGTCCCGCACCACGAGCGCGGTGCGTTCGGCGTCCGCGTCCTCCTCCGAGTCGGACCGGACGCCGTAGCCGTCCTCGAAGTCGACGCGCAGGTCCTCCACCGGCTCGCTGCCCAGCTTGGCCCGGACCTTGGCGTGCACGGCGTCGGCCACGTCCGGCGGCAGGTCGAGCACGTCGCCCAGGCCGTCCGGCGCGTGCTCGTCCAGTGCCGCAAGCGCTTGCGCACCCCAGTCCGGCACGGTCGAGGGCGTCACGTGGTCGGCGGGCACGTAGCAGGTGTGCACCGGCTGCCTGCCCGCCGGCGCGCGCAGCTCCACATCGGACAGCCGAGCGGTGACCGCCCGCACCGCCTCCGCCGACAACGACGTGCGCGGCACGTCAGCCGATCCGCTCGTAGGCGGGCAAGGTCAGGAAGTCCACGAACTCGTCGGACAGCGCGACCTGCTCGAACAGCTCCACGGCGACGTCGAGGTGCTCTCCCTCCAGCTCCTCCTTCGCGCGGGCGAGCACGCCGCGCACCAGCTCGGCGGTGACCGGCGTGCCGTCGTCGAGCACCACGTCGTTGTGCACCCACTGCCACAGCTGCGAGCGGGAGATCTCGGCGGTGGCGGCGTCCTCCATGAGGTTGTGGATGGCCGCCGCGCCGTTGCCGCCCAGCCACGACAGCAGGTACCGCACGCCGACGTCGACGGCCGACTCCACGCCGGCGCGGGTCGCGCTGCCACCCGCGGACGTGAAGTCCAGCAGCTGCTCGGCCGTGACGGACACCTCCGGCCGCAGCTCGTCGAGCTGGTTGGGCTTGGCGCCGAGCCGGTCGTCGAAGATCTCCCGGCACACCGGCACGAGGTCGGGGTGCGCCACCCACGAGCCGTCGAACCCGTCGCCCGCCTCGCGCCGCTTGTCGTCGCGCACCTTGGCCAGCGCCGCGCGGGTCACCTCGGGATCGCGCCGGTTCGGGATGAACGCCGCCATGCCGCCCATGGCGAACGCGCCGCGCTTGTGGCACGTGCGCACCAGCAGCTCGGTGTAGGCGCGCATGAACGGCGCGGTCATCGTGACGCTGTTGCGGTCCGGCAGCACGAAGTCCGGCCCGGCGTCGCGGAAGTACTTGATGATGCTGAACAGGTAGTCCCAGCGACCCGCGTTCAGACCGGACGCGTGGTCGCGCAGCTCGTAGAGGATCTCCTCCATCTCGAACGCGGCCGGGATGGTCTCGATCAGCACGGTGGCGCGGATCGTGCCGTGCGGCACGCCGAGCCGTTGCTGCGCGGCGGTGAACACGTCGTTCCACAGCCGGGCCTCGAGGTGGCTCTCCATCTTCGGCAGGTAGTAGTACGGCCTGCCCAGCTCGGCGTTGTGGAAGAAGTGCAGGCCGAAGTCGACCAGCGCGCCGACCGCGGGCCTGCCGTCGACCTCGACGTGCCGCTCGGGCAGGTGCCAACCGCGGGGGCGCACCACGATCGTGGGCCGGTCGACGTCGTCGCGCAGGGCGTAGTGCTTGCCCTCCGGCGAGGTGTGCTCGACCGTGCCGCGGGCCGCGTCGTAGAGGTTGACCTGGCCGGAGACGACGTTGCGCCAGTGCGGGGTGTTGGCGTCCTCCAGGTCGGCCAGCCACACCTTCGCGCCGGAGTTCAACGCGTTGACGGTCATCTTGCGCTCGGTGGGACCGGTGATCTCCACCCGCCGGTCGCGCAGCGGCTCGGGCGCCTCGGCCACGCGCCAGTCACCCTCGCGGACGTGCCGGGTCTCCTCCAGGAAGCCGAGCCGGCGGCGTTGCGCGCGCCGCGCGATCAGCTCGTCCCGGGTGGCGGCGAAGTCGCGGTGCAGCGCGGCCACGAACTCCAGCGCGTCCGGCGTGAGGATCTCGTCCCCGCGCTCCACTTCGCCCCCGAGGACGCGAACACCGGACATGGAAGCCCACCTCGATTCCGAGTCGGTTTCTACTTCGCGGACTATAGTTTTCGCAACGCGGAACGGCAACGAAGGAGTGATCCCCCGTGGCAGGAGAGTCCACCGGCGGTGTCCAGTCGCTGCGACGCGCCTTCGACCTGCTGGAACGCCTGGCCGACGCGGGCGGCGAGGCGAGCCTGTCCGAGCTCGCCGCCACCTCCGGCCTGCCGCTGCCGACCATCCACCGGTTGATCCGCACCCTCGTCACGCTGGGGTACGTGCGGCAGAACAGCAACCGCCGGTACACGCTCGGCTCCCGGTTGATCCGCCTCGGGGAGAGCGCGTCGCGGCAGTTCGGCACGTGGGCGCGGCCGTTCCTGGCGGAGCTGGTGGACCAGGTCGAGGAGACGGTGAACCTGGCCGTGCTCGACGGCGACGAGGTGGTGTACGTGGCGCAGGTGCCGTCACGGCACTCGATGCGGATGTTCACCGAGGTGGGTCGCCGGTTGCTGCCGCACGGCACGGGCGTGGGCAAGGCGATGCTGGCGCAGCTCCCGCGCGACGAGGTGCGGGCGCTGCTGGCCCGGACCGGGCTGCCCGCGTACACGCCGAACACGATCACCGACGCGGAGGAGCTGCTGGCGTCGCTGGACCGGATCGCGGCGCAGGGGTACGCGCTGGACGAGAGCGAGCAGGAGCTGGGCGTGCGGTGCATCGCCGTGCCGCTGCGGGGGGCGCCGACGTTGGCCGCGGTGTCGGTGTCCGGACCGGACAGCCGGCTGACCAAGGAGTCGGTCGCGCGCATCCTGCCCCAGGTGCTCGGCATCGCGAAGAGGTTGTCCGACCAGGCGGGACGGGCTTGACGGCCGACGTGCGGTACATTTACATGCACGTACATACATCGTCTCTACCTGGGGGGTCGCCATGACCCGGAAGTACCTGTTCCTGCTCGGCAGCTCGCGGCGTGACGGCAACACCGAGGTGCTGGCCAGGCGTGCGGCCGAGCAGCTGGACGCCGAGCAGCGCTGGGTGTTCCTGGACGACGTGCCGCTGCCGCCGTTCCGCGACATCCGGCACACGGTGGGCGGCTGGCCCGCGCCGGAGGGCAACGAGAAGCTGCTGTACGACGCCACCGTCGAGGCGACCGACCTGGTGATCGCGTCACCGACGTACTGGTACACCGTGTCGGCGGCCACGAAGCTGTACCTGGACTACTGGTCGGGGTGGCTGCGCGTGCCCGGTTTCACCGACGCGATGGCGGGCAAGCGGATGTGGGCGGTGACCGTGCTGGGCGAGGAGCCGGAGCAGGCGGAGCCGCTGCTGGGGATGCTCAAGCGCAGTGCCGCGTACATGCGGATGGAGTGGGGCGGCGAGCTGATCGGCAACGGGAGCCGACCGGGCGACGTCCTGCGCGACACCGCCGCCCTGACGCGGGCCAAGGAATTCTTCCCCGGCTGACCCCTCACCCCCGCGAGAGTCCTACCTCCACAGCGCGAGAGTCCTACCTCCACAGCGCGAGAGTCCTACGTTCACAGCACCTGAGTTCAGCGCTCAGCGCACGTCGGCACCGCACGGCGCGCGGCTGAGCGTTGAACTCACCGGTCGTGGACGTAGGACTCTCGGCGCGTGAACGTAGGACTCTCGCCGGTCAGTTCAGCAGGGCGTCCACGAAGGCGGCCGGTTCGAACGGGGCCAGGTGGTCCGCGCCCTCGCCCAGGCCGACGAGCTTCACCGGGACGCCCAGCTCGCGCTGGACCTGGAACACGATGCCGCCCTTGGCGGTGCCGTCCAGCTTGGTCAGCACGATGCCGGTCACGTCGACCACGTCCGCGAACACCCGCGCCTGGGTCAGGCCGTTCTGGCCGGTGGTGGCGTCGAGCACCAGCAGCACCTCGTCCACCACCGCCTGCTTCTCCACCACCCGCTTGACCTTGCCCAGCTCGTCCATCAGGCCGGTCTTGGTGTGCAGCCGGCCCGCGGTGTCGATCAGCACGGTGTCCACGCCGTCGTTGACGCCCCGCTTCACCGCCTCGAACGCCACCGACGCCGGGTCCGCGCCCTCAGGCCCCCGCACGGTCGACGCGCCGACGCGCGAGCCCCACGTCTCCAGCTGGTCGGCGGCGGCGGCGCGGAAGGTGTCCGCCGCACCCAGCAGCACGGTGCGCCCGTCGGCCACCAGCACCCGGGCCAGCTTGCCGGTCGTCGTGGTCTTGCCGACGCCGTTCACCCCGCACACCAGCACCACGGCCGGCTTCACGCCGGACTCGCCGTTGGTGTGCGGCAACGCGTTCACCGCGCGGCGCATCTCCGGGTGCAGCGCGTCGACCAGCACGTCCCGCAGCAACGCGCGGGCGTCCTCGGACGTGCGCACGCCGCGCGCCACGATCTGCTCCCGCAACGCCGTCACGATCTCGTCCGTGATCGCCGAACCGAGGTCCGCCATCAGCAGCGTGTCCTCGATGTCGGTCCACGAGTCCTCGTCCAGGTCGCCCGCGCCCAACAGGCCCAGCAGGCTCTGGCCGAACGTCGACCGCGACCGCGACAGCCGCCCGCGCAGCCGCTCCAACCGACCGGACGTCGGCTCGATCTCGTCGATCTCGGACGCCTGCTCGGGCAGGTCGACCTCGACGAACCCGCGCTTGACCGAGTCGCGCGGCACCGCCGCGTCGTCACCGACGCCCGGCTGCCCGTCGACCTCGGTGCGGTCGGCCACCGGGTGCCGGACCGGCTCCACGACCTCCTCGACGACGGGGTCGGCAGCGGGTGAGGCGCCGGTCCTCTCCACGGGCTCGGCCGGCCTGGTGGGTTCGACGACCACCGGTGGCGCGGGCTCGTTGAACGTGATGGCGCCACCGGCCTGGTAGCCCTTGGCCGGCTTGTCCTGCTCGGGCTCGGTGAGGCTGATCCGCCGGCGACGCGCCAGCACGACGCCCGTCACGAGGGCGACCGCGAGCAGTACCGCGACGACGACGATGATCCAGATCAGGGACGTGGTGGCCACGGCGCAATCCTCGCACGACACCCGATGTTGACGATCGACGAACCAGGTTGATTTCCGGCAACTTTCCCACGCCCGCTCTTGCGCCTGCGGGCAGTGTGGAATAGACCACAGGGCGTGAGGGTGATCGGGCTCATCTCGGGCACTTCGATGGACGCCATCGACGTGGCCGTGGCCGACCTGTCCCTGGACGGCCCGACCGTCGTGCTGACCCCGGTGGAGCACGCGGAGCACCCGTTCCCGGAGGAGCTGCGCGAGCCGCCGACCAGCGCCGCCGAGCTGTGCGCGCTCGACACGCGGCTGGGGCAGGCGTTCGCGGAGGTCGCCGCCCGGTACCGGGGCGACCTCGTGTCGTCACTCGGCCAGACCGTCCACCACTGGGTCGAGGACGGCCGCTGCCTCGGCACGCTCCAGCTCGGCCAGCCCGCGTGGATAGCCGAAGCCACCGGCCTGCCGGTGGTGGCCGACCTGCGGGTCCGCGACGTCGCCGCGGGCGGTCACGGCGCACCGCTGGCGAGCACGCTGGACGCGCTGTGGCTGGCCGGTTTCGACGGACCGGCCACCGCGCTGAACATCGGCGGCATCGCCAACGTGACCCGGGTGACGTCCGAGGGCGTGGTCGCCTACGACACCGGACCGGGCAACGCGCTCATGGACGCGGCGATGACCGCGCTCTCCGGCGGCCTGCGCACCCGCGACACCGACGGCGGGTTCGCCCGTCGCGGCCGGGTGCGCGCCGACCTGCTCGACCGCCTGCTGGCCGACCCGTACTACGCCCTGCCCGCGCCGAAGTCGACCGGCAAGGAGCACTTCAACCGCGCCTACCTCGACCGCGTCACCGAGGGCCTGACCATGCCGGCGGAAGACCTGCTGGCCACGCTCACCGAGCTCACCGCGCGCACGATCGCCGCCGAGTGCCGGGGCACCGTGATCGGCTCGGGCGGCGGCATGAGCAACCCCGTGCTGGTCGAGTCGCTGGCCCGGCACGTCGACCTGCGCACCAGCGACGAGCTGGGACTGCCCGCAGCGGGCAAGGAGGCCTACCTCGCCGCCCTGCTGGGCTTCCTGACCTGGCACGGGCTGCCCGCCAACGTGCCGTCCGCCACCGGTGCCGCCGGTCCGCGACCGCTGGGGTCGATCACCCCCGGCCGTTGGCCGCTGCGCCTGCCCGAGCCCGCGGTCACCGCCGTGACCGGACTGACGATCAGCCGCCACGCGCGGCCGTCAGGCGAAGAGTGCCAGGAAGATGGAGGAGACCGTGCGCGCACTTGATGTCGGCATCATCGTGCTGTTCCTGGTGGGCATGCCCCTGCTGGGCGTGTGGATCGCCGGGCGCCAGCGCTCCGCCACCGACTACTTCGTCAGCGAGCGCCGCATCCCGTGGTGGGTGGTGTGCGTGTCGGTGGTGTCGGCCGAGACGTCCACGCTCACCGTGCTGAGCGTGCCGACGGTCGCCTACCTGGGCACGATGACGTTCCTGTCGCTGTCGATCGGCTACCTGATCGGCCGGATCGTGGTGTCGTTCGTGCTGCTGCCGAAGTACATCGCGGGCGAGCTGATCACCGCGTACGGGTTCCTCGGCAAGCGGTTCGGGCGCAACGTGCAGAGCACGGCGTCGTTGACGTTCCTCGTCACGCGGCTGCTGGCGGACGGCCTGCGGCTGTTCGCCACCGCCATCCCGATCAAGGTCGTGCTCGTCTCGTACGGCGTGAACGTGTCGTACTGGCTGATCGTGGCGGCGCTGGGCGTCGCGATGGTGGTCTACAGCTTCCTCGGCGGCGTGCGGGCCGTGGTGTGGGTCGACGCGATCCAGATGCTCTGGTACGTCGTCGGCGCGTTCGCGGTGATCCTGGTGCTGAACGGGAAGCTGCCCGACGGGTGGCTCACCGGCGCGGCCGACACGGGCAAGTTCCAGATCCTCGACTTCGCCGCGAGCCCGTTCACCTCCCCCTACGCGATCGTGACCGCGTTCATCGGCGGCGCGGTGCTGTCCATGGCCTCGCACGGCGCGGACCAGCTCATCGTGCAGCGGCTGATGGCCACCAAGGACGTGCGCTCGGCGCAGAAGGCGCTCATCGCCAGCGGTGTGGTGGTGTTCCTGCAGTTCGCGCTGTTCCTGTTCATCGGCGTGATGCTGTGGGCGTTCTACAAGGGTGCGAACCCGGTCAAGGACCTCGGGCTGGGCAACAACGACGAGCTGTTCGCGTACTTCATCGTCACCGACATGCCGCCGGGGCTGTCCGGGTTCGTGATCGCGGGCATCCTGGCGGCGGCGCTGTCGTCCTCGCTGGGCGCGCTGGCCTCCTCGACCGTGACGGACATCGTGCAGCGCGTGGTGCGGCGGCCGATGAGCGAGGCCGAGGTGTTCAAGCAGGGTCGGATCTGGACGGTGGTGTGGGCCGGCCTGCTCATCGTGTGCGCCGGCCTGTTCGCCACGCTGACGCGCCGGGGCAACCCGATCGTCGAGCAGGGCCTGTCGATCGCCGGGTTCACCTACGGCGCGCTGCTCGGCGCGTTCCTGCTCGGCCTGGTGTTCCGCAAGGCGCGGGAGCTCGACGCGATCGTGGCGTTCGTGGTCACCGTCGTGGTGATGGCGTTCGTGATCCTGGGCGTGAAGTTCGTCGGGCCGGAGGCGAACCTGGCGATCGACTTCTCGCCGCCGGTGCCCGCGCAGAAGTTCGTGGCGCTCGCCTACCCCTGGTACACGGTGCTGGGCGTGCTGGTGACGCTGGTCGTGGGCGGGCTGATGTCGTTGCGGCACAAGGGTTACCAGCCGCCGGGACTGCACGACGACGCGGTGTCGGCCAAGGCGGCGTGACGGGAGCGGTCAAGCGGCGTTGGCGCGGTAGGCGACGAGTTCGAGGTGGAGGCGGAAGCCGAGCCGGTCGAAGAGGCGTTGGGACGAGCGGTTGCCGGCCAGTATCGCGGCGGCCACCTGCGGTCGCGCGCCGGAGCGCTCGGCCAGCTTCCAGACCAGCTCGGTGACCAGCGCCGCGCCGACGCCCTGGCCGCGCACGTCCGGTTCCACGGCCACGAAGTCCAGGTAGAACTCCCCCGGCTCGGCCTTGCCCGACGCGTACCCGAGGACCCGGTCGCCGTCCATGGCGACCACCACGGTGTGCTGCCGGCTGCCGTCCACGAGCTTGCGCCCGGACAGGTAGGTCTTGGGGAAGCACCGCTCGTGCAGCACGGCCACCGCCTCGTGCACGGCCGGGTCGGTCGGCAGCTCGCGCATCTCGCGGGCCGGCCCGGTGCGGGGGCAGCTCGCCTCCCGCAGCAGCAGGCCGCGCAGGCCGTCGCCGTCGAGGACGTGGATGCCGCACGCGCGGGCGGCGGCGAAGCGGTGCCGCTCGGCGAACGCGGCCAGCCGCCGGTGCCCGGTGTGCCCGAGCAGCTCCCGGTCGGTGATGCCGTCGAGCAGCGGCGCGGCGCGGGCGTACAGGGCGTCGGCGGTCTGGTCCCAGATCCGGCTGCCCGCCGGGTGGTTGACCGGTACGTCGACGAAGGGGCCGTGCAGGTAGGCGCGACCGGTTTCGGCGTCGACCTCGACGCTGAGCGCGCCGCAGACCCAGCCGGAGTCGTCGGTGGCGACGACCGTGCACGAGGCCCAGTCGGGCTCGAACTCGGCCAGCTCCGCGGAGATGTCGCCGAGCGTCTCGCCTAGGTAGCCGATGTGGTGCGCTTCGTCGGCCTGCAACCGCAGGACCAGCGCGAGGACGGCGTCCAGGTCGTCCTGGGCGGCGGGACGGATGTCGTACATGTCGGGAATGGTCACCCGCGGGGTCGGCCGAATGCGAGGGAGTTTTCGACGCCGGTCGGGAGCGCGCTCGCCGGGACGGCCCGTGACGAGCCGCTGGTCGGCGGCCCCCGCCGCCGGCTCCGCTCTGGGCGAACGGCCGAGCCGGGTTCGACGGCCCGCCGAACCGCACCGGATGGCGCTGGCACGGCGCTCCCCCGGGCTCCTAGCGTCGGGGTCATGACGGACGACGTCCTCGACATCCCCTTCGCCGACGCCTTCGCCTTCGACCCCTCGCCCACGTGGGCACGCCTGCGGGACGAGGAGCCGGTGGCCCGGGTCCGCACCCTCGCCGGCTCCCACGTGTGGCTGGTCACCCGCTACGACGACGTGAAGCTGGTGCTGGCCGACCCCCGGTTCTCCCGGGCGGGCGTGGTGGCGGCGGGCGCACCCCGCGTGGGCGTGTCCCGGCCGCTGCCCGGGACGCTGCCGACGACCGACCCGCCCGAGCACACCCGGCTGCGCAAGCTGGTGTCCGGCGCGTTCTCGCACCGGCGGATGGAGCAGACCCGGCAGTGGGTGCGGGAGCTGTGCGAGGGGCTGGCGGACGGCCTGGTGGACGGCGCCGACCTGCGGCAGGTGTACGCGCTGCCGCTGCCGATCCAGGTCATCTGCACGCTGCTGGGCGTGCCGTACGACGACCGGGAGCGGTTCCGCGAGTGGGTCGAGCTCGCGTACAGCCTGGAGATGTCCGAGCAGCCGCGGGTCGAGGCGGCGATGGCGAGCCTGCTGGAGTACATGGGCGGGCTGGTCGCGGCGAAGCGCCGGGCCCCGCGGTCGGAGGACCTGCTGGACGAGCTGTGCGCGACGGCGCTGACGCACGACGAGCTGGTCGCGTTCGCGCTGAACCTGCTGGTCGCGGGGCACGAGACGTCGGCGAACCAGATCACCAGCTTCGTCGCCACCCTGCTGCGCGAGCGGTCGGCGTGGGAACGGCTGGTCGACGACCCTGCGCTGGTGCCGACCGCGGTCGAGGAGCTGATGAGGTACACCCGGCTCAGCGAGGTCGGCCAGCTGCGGGTGGCGCTGGAGGACGTGGAGGTCGCGGGCGTCGTGATCCGGGCGGGCGAGGGCGTGATGGCGTCCATCGGCTCGGCCAACCGCGACCCGCGCGCGTTCCCGGCGCCGGACGCCCTGGACCTCGCGCGGACCCCCAACCAGCACCTGGCGCTCGGCAGCGGCCCTCACTTCTGCCTCGGTGCGCAGCTCGCGCGCGTCGAGCTCCAGGAGGCGCTGCGGGTGCTGCTGCGCCGGTTCCCGCAGCTCCGGGCGGCCCGACCGGTCGAGGAGCTGGCGTGGCGCAGGGTCCTGGTGAGCGGTCTGGCCGAGTTGCCGGTGCGCCTCTTATGACCGACATCTATTGCCGGAGGTTTCTCATTGGGGAACCCTGGAAGGGTGAGCGAGGAAACGATCCAACTCGAACTCAACGACAGCGGGGTGGCGGTAGACCTGCCGATGCCTGCCAACCAGCGGGACCAGGTGCAGGAGGTCCCCTACCGGCCGGTCGAGTTCCGTGATGATGATCTACCCAATGCGTTGGAACGAGCAGCGCTGTGGCTGCGGCAGACGCAGGAGTGGCTAGGCGAGGCAGTCGACGTGATCGCGGTCCACCTGGACTACGACGACACCAAGGGTTCTCCGTACTACGCCCTCAAGCTGCTGTGCAACGAGGAGGACCTGGCAGGCGTCCCCCGCGTGGTGCGCGAGCACGATCGCACTACTGACGAGTAACGTACGCTGGGCGGTATGCCAGATCGCGTGTACCCGCCGGTGATCGCCGCGGCCAAACTGATGTTCCGCGTGCTCGACATGCGGATCACCGTGGAGGGCGCGGAGCACGTGCCGACCACCGGCGGGGCCGTCCTGGCCTCGAACCACGTCTCCTACCTCGACTTCATCTTCGCCGGCTACGGCGCGCACCCGGCGCGCAGGCTGGTCCGGTTCATGGCCAAGCACGAGGTGTTCGAACACCGCGTGTCGGGCCCGCTGATGCGTGGGATGCACCACATCCCGGTGGACCGGGCCGCCGGCCAGGCGTCCTACCAGCAGGCGCTGGACGCCCTCCGGTCCGGCGAGGTCGTCGGGATCTTCCCGGAGGCCACGATCAGCCGGTCGTTCACCGTCAAGGACGTCAAGAGCGGCGCGGTGCGGATGGCGGACGAGGCGGGCGTGCCACTGCTGCCCACGGCTGTGTGGGGCACCCAGCGGCTGTGGACCAAGGGCAGGCCGAAGTCGCTGACCCAGCGGCACGTCCCCATCACGATCATCGTCGGCGAACCGATGCAGCCGACGACCGACGCCGCCCTGCGCGAGCGGATGCAGGAGCTGCTGGACGACGCCCAGGCCCGGTACCCGGAGTCCGGCGAGGGCCAGTGGTGGCAGCCGGCGCACCTCGGCGGCACCGCGCCCACCCCCGAAGAGGCCAAGCGGCTCGACGACCGCTGACCTCCCGACCCACCTCGACGGCACCGCCGGGCGCAGCGCTCTGCGGTGCCGGTGTCGTGGGTGGACGGCCCGGAAACGCCCTGGGGAAAGCCGCGGAAACAGCGGCGACGCGCACAGGGGCTTGACAAGGGGCTGACAATAGAAAATCGGCGTGCTCTCCACAGCCTAATGGAGAACCCGCCTGACTATTGCCAGTTTAGGCGCGGTGAGGGGCTCGTGTCAACACAGGGGTACGACGAGGAATTGCGGTCCGAACAGGACTACGTGGCCGGGCTCTACCGCCGGCTCGAAGCCGAGCGCACGCGGGTGAAGGGCGCCTACGAGGCGGCCTTGCGCGGAACCGGCGGCACGCCGATGGAACGGGACGACGAGGTGCGCGCGCTGGCCAAGGAGGCGAAGCGGCTGACCGTGGCGGACAACGGGTTGTGCTTCGGTCGGTTGGACGCCCTTTCGGGTGAGCATTCGTACATCGGTCGGATCGGGCTTTTCGACGAGGACGACGATTACGAACCGGTGCTGCTGGACTGGCGCGCGCCGGCGTCGCGCCCGTTCTACGTCGCCACCGGCGCGAACCCGGAGAACATGCGCCGACGCCGCCAGTTCCACACCCGCGGGCACGCGGTAATCGATTTCAGCGACGAGGTGCTCGGCCGGCCCGAGGGCGCCGAGCGGGGGGACGCGGCGCTGCTCGCGGCGGTCAACGCGCCGCGCGGCGAGGGGATGAGCGACATCGTCGCGACGATCCAGGCCGAGCAGGACGAGATCATCCGGCTCGACCACCCCGGCGTGGTGGTGATCGAGGGCGGTCCGGGCACCGGGAAGACCGTGGTCGCGCTGCACCGCGTCGCGTACCTGCTCTACACCCAGCGGGAGCGGATGGAGCGGCACGGCGTGCTCGTGGTCGGGCCCAACCCGTCGTTCCTCAACCACATCAGCCGCGTGCTGCCGTCGCTGGGCGAGTCCGACGTGGTGTTCGTGACACCGGGCGACTACGTGCCGGGGCTGCACGTCACCGCGGAGGACTCGCCGGAGGCCGCGCGGGCCAAGGGGTCGCTGAAGATCCTGGACGTGCTCACCGCGGCGGTCGCCGACCGGCAGCGGCTGCCGGAGGCCCCGATCCCGGTCAAGCTGGGCGGCGTCACGACGCAGATCACCGCCGACGTGGCGCAGTGGGCCAGGGACGAGGCGCGGGCGAGCGGCTCGCCGCACAACGAGGCCCGCGAGACGTTCAAGGAGATCGTCACCTACGTGCTCACCGAGCGGGCGATCGGCCGGATCGGCAAGGGCGTGCTGTCCCGGTCGAACCGCGAGGCGTGGGAGCGGATGCGGGCCGACCTGCTCCGGGAGCTGTCCGAGAGCGACGCGTTCGCCGCCGCGCTGGACGAGCTGTGGCCGGTGCTGACGCCGCAATCGCTGCTGGCGGGGCTGTACACGTCCCCCGAGCGGCTGCGCGCGGCGGGCGCGAACCCCGCGCTCCTGCGTGCCGACGGCGACGCCTGGACGGTGTCCGACGTGCCGCTGCTGGACGAGCTGGTCGACCTGCTGGGCCGCGACGAGGCCGCCGAGCAGGCCGCGCGGGCCGCCGCCGCGCGGGCGCAGAAGGCCGAGTCCGAGTACGCCAAGGACGTGCTGGAGAGCCTCGTCGGCCGGCAGGACTCGATGGACGACGAGGACCACCTGTTCGCCACGGACCTGCTCTACGCCGAGGACCTGGCCGACCGCTTCGTCGAGCACGACACCCGCGAGCTGGTCGAACGCGCGTCCGCGGACCGGGACTGGACCTACCGGCACGTCGTGGTCGACGAGGCGCAGGAGCTGTCCGAGATGGACTGGCGGGTGCTGATGCGGCGCTGTCCGGGCCGGTCGTTCACGGTGGTGGGCGACCTCGCCCAGCGCCGGTCGGAGGCCGGTGCGACGTCGTGGGGCGCGATGCTGGAGCGGTACGTGCCGGGCCGCTGGGCCTACCGGGCGCTGACGGTGAACTACCGCACCCCGGCGGAGATCATGACCGTCGCCGCCGCGCTGCTCGCGGAGTTCGCGCCGCACGTCGAGCCGCCGGAGTCGGTGCGCGCGTGCGGCGTGCAGCCGTGGTCGAGGCTGGTGACCGAGGAGGAGCTGCCCGCGGCCGTCGAGGAGTTCGTGCGGGACGAGGCCGGCCGCGAGGGCACCAGCGTGGTGATCGGGCCGCCCGGCGTGCCGGGCGCGGTGGCGCCGTCGGAGACGAAGGGCCTGGAGTTCGACGCCGTGCTGGTCGTGGACCCGGAGCGGATCCTGGCCGACGGTCCGCGCGGGGCGGCCGAGCTCTACGTCGCCCTCACCCGCGCCACCCAGCGCCTCGGCGTCCTGCACCAGGGCCCGCTGCCGGAGGCGTTGACCGGGCTCGTCGAGGTCGGCACGCCCGTCCGGGCAGGTCGGTAGCGCTCCGGCCACGACCGGCGTGCGTCCCGCGGGGGCCGCGCCGGTCGTCGGCCGGGCCCGCTAGGCGGTCGGTTCGGCCTCGGCGGCGGCTTCCGGCGCGGCGGCCTCCGGCGCGACCTCGGGCACGGCTTCGGGCACGGCTTCGGGGACGGCTTCGGGGACCGCCTCGACGACGGCCTCGGGCGCGGCGGCCACGGCGGCGGCAGCGGCCCTGGCCCTCTTCGGCTTGTCCTCGCCGCGCAGGCGCTGGGAGATCACCTGGCTGATGCCGTCACCGCGCATCGACACGCCGTACAGCGCGTCAGCGATCTCCATGGTCGGCTTCTGGTGGGTGATGATCAGCAGCTGCGACCGCTCGCGCAGCTGCTCGAACAGCCCGATCAGCCGGTGCAGGTTGGTGTCGTCCAGCGCCGCCTCGACCTCGTCCATCACGTAGAACGGCGACGGTCGGGCGCGGAAGATCGCCACCAGCATGGCCACCGCGGCCAGCGACTTCTCGCCACCGGACAGCAGCGACAGCCGCTTGACCTTCTTGCCCGGCGGACGGGCCTCCAGCTCGATGCCCGTGGTCAGCATGTCGTCCGGCTCGGTCAGCACCAGCCGACCGTCGCCGCCGGGGAACAGCACCTTGAACACGACCTCGAACTCGCGCGCGACGTCCTCGTAGGCCGACGTGAAGACCTCCAGGATCTTGTCGTCGACCTCCTTCACCACGGTCAGCAGGTCGCGCCGGGTCGCCTTGATGTCCTCCAGCTGGTTGGACAGGAACTTGTACCGCTCCTCCAGCGCCGCGAACTCCTCCAGCGCCAGCGGGTTGACCTTGCCCAGCAGCGACAGGTCCCGCTCGGCCCGCTTGGCCCGCCGCGCCTGCGTGTCCCGGTCGTAGGGCATCGGCTGCGGCGCGGTCACCATCTCGCCGCGCTCCTTGGCCGCCTCGTACTCCGCGACCTCCTGCGGCGACGGCGGGATGAACACGTCCGGGCCGTACTCCGCGACCAGGTCCTCCAGGCCGATGCCGAACTCCTCGGAGACCTTGGTCTCCAGCTGCTCGATGCGCATCCGCTGCTCGGCCCGCAGCACCTCGTCGCGGTGGACGGCGTCGGTCAGCTTCTCCAGCTCGACGGACATCTCGCGCACCAGGCTGCGCACCTGCCCCAGGTACGTCTCGCGCTGCGCCTTGCGCTCCTGCGCGGCGTCGCGCTCGCGGGCCGCGCGGGCCAACGACGCGGCGATGCGCTCCAGCGCGACCTCGCCACCGCGGACCACGGCCTTGGCCACGACGGCGCCCCGGGCCCGTGCGGCGTGGGCGCGCTGGGCTCGTTCGCGCGCCTCGCGCTC
>NZ_JBFAAX010000048.1:0-25188 GCF_040639995.1 Actinosynnema sp. NPDC023658
CGCGCGGGCGGTACGCGCGGATGCGGGCGGGCCGGCCGGACATGCCCAGCCGCACCGGGCCGCCCGCGGTGGCGGGCCGGTGGTCGCTGGCCGTGGTGCCCGCGACGGACGCGACCCGGCGGGCGCACGCGCGGGCCGAGGCGTTCCTGGAGCGGCACGGCGTGCTGACGCGGGGCGCGCTGGACACCGAGCGGGTGACCGGCGGGTTCAGCGGCGTGTACCGGGTGCTGCGCGCGATGGAGGAGTCCGGGCAGGTCGTGCGCGGGTACGTGGTCGAGGGGCTCGGCGCGGCGCAGTTCGCGGCGCGGGGCGCGGTGGACCGGCTGCGCGCGTCGTCCCGGCCGCCGGGGCAGGAGCACGCAGGCACGCCGGAGGCCGTGGTGCTGGCGGCGGCCGACCCGGCGCAGCCCTACGGCGCGGCCCTGTCGTGGCCGGAGCAGACGGGCGAGGGCAAGCACCGGCCGGGCCGCAAGTCCGGCGCGCTGGTGGTGCTGGTGGACGGGCTGGCCACGCTGTACGTGGAGCGGGGTGGCCGGTCGCTGCTGTCGTTCACCGAGGCGGAGGAGCCGTTGCGCGCGGCGGCCCAAGCCCTGAGCCGCGCGGTGCGGGACGGCTGGCTGGGGCAGCTCGCGGTGCAGCGGGCGGACGGTGAGGTGGCGCTGGGGTCGAGGCTGGCGGGCGTCCTCCAGGAAGCCGGCTTCCGCGCCACGCCCAAGGGCCTGCGGCTCCGGGCGTGAGCGGTGGCGGGCTGGTGGGCAACGGGTAGCGCGGCTGCGCGCGTGAGTGACGCCGGCCGTCAGCGACGGCCGGCGTGAGCGGTGGCCAGCGTCAGCGGTGGGCGTCAGCGGTGGTCGGCGTCAGCGGCTCCGGGTGTGAGCGGCGGGCGTGAGCTGTGGTCGGTGTGAGCGGCGGGCGGCTCAGCGGAACAGGGCGCTGTAGGCGTTGAGCGCGGGTTGGCCGCCCAGGTGCGCGTACAGGACGGCGGAGTCGCGCGGGATCTCGCCGGTGGAGACCAGTTCCACCAGGCCTGCCAGCGACTTGCCCTCGTACACCGGGTCGGTGATCATGCCCTCCAGCCGCGCGCCCAGCTTCATCGCGTCCAGGGTGGACTCACCGGGCACGCCGTAGATGCCCTCGTGGAACCGGTCGTCGAGGACGACGTCGTCGTCCGACACCTCGACGCCCAGCAGGCCGGCCGTGTTCTTGGCGATGCGCACGATCTGGTCGCGCGTGTCGCACGGCTCGGCGGAGGCGTCGATGCCGATGACCCGGCGACCGCTGCCCGCGAACCCGGCGACCATGCCCGCCTGCGTGCTGCCGGTCACCGAGCACACCACCACCGTGTCGAACCGCACGCCCAGCTCGGCCTCCTGCCGCTCGACCTCGGCCGCCCAGCCGGCGAACCCGAGCCCGCCCAGCGGGTGGTCCGACCCGCCCGCCGGGATGGCGTACGGCCTGCCGCCCGCCGCGCGGACGTCCTCGATCGCCTGCTCCCACGCCGGTTTCACGCCGATGCCGAAGCCCGCCTCCACCAGCCGCACCTCGGCCCCCATCAACCGGCTGAGCAGGATGTTGCCCACCCGGTCGTACACCGCGTCCGGCCAGTCGACCCAGCTCTCCTGCACCAGCACGCACTTCAGCCCGGCCCGCGCCGCGGCGGCGGCGACCTGGCGGGTGTGGTTGGACTGCACGCCGCCGATGGACACCAGCGTGTCGCAGCCCGTGGCCAGCGCGTCGGCCACCAGGTACTCCAGCTTGCGGGTCTTGTTGCCGCCGTAGGCCAGGCCGGAGTTGCAGTCCTCCCGCTTGGCCCACACCCGCGCGCCGCCGAGGTGCCTGGTCAACCGCTCCAGCGGGTGCACCGGCGACGGGCCGAAGGTCAGCGGGAAACGCGCGAAATCGCCCAGTGCCACGTCAGTTCTCCTCGAACAGGTCGGCCAACGTCGCCCAGTTCCGCTCGACCAGGCGGGCGGCCAGGTCGGCGTCGGACGCGGCGAAGGCGGTGGTGATCTCGTCGTGCATGGCCACCGAGTGACGGCCGGTCGGCGCGGCGAACCGCAGCCGTTCCAGGCGGCGGACCAGCGGGGTGTAGCGCTCGATGGTGGCCACCACGGCGAAGTTGCCGCTGCGCCGCACCGCCACCGCGTGGAACTCGTCGTCGGCGGCGAGGGCGGCCGGCACGTCGCCCGAGGCGAGGGCGTGGGCGAACGTCGTGTTGGCGGCACGCATGGCGGTCAGGTCCGCCTCGACCACGTGCGGCACGGCCAGCCGGGCGGCGAGCGCGTGCATGGTCTGGATGACGACGTGCGCGTCGCGCACCGCCGCCGTGTCCAACGGCGTGACCCTCGTGTAGCTGTGCGGCTTGGTCTCGACCAGGCCCTCGTCGGTCAACCGCGCCAACGCCTCGCGCACCGGCGTCCGCGACAGCCCGAGCCGCTCGGCCAGCTCCACGTCCTTGATCGGCACGCCGGGCGCCAGGTCGCCGCCCAGGATCGCCTCGCGGATGGCGAGCAACGCCTGGTCGCGGAACAGCGCCCGACTAATATATTGCATACTGGCGGAGTGTAGACGAGTCGTCGAGGGAGCACTACGGGCTGCGAGGTCGGGCCGTGGCGATCACTGACGAGCGGTGGTCGTCATCAGGATCGTTCGTCGGAATCGTGGGCGACCCGTCGGCGCGCGGGCCCGTGACGGGGTTGTCGGGCGGAGGCCGGTTCGGCTAAGCCGGGAACAGAGAGCGTGCGATGGCCCGCACCACGGCCTCCGGGTCGCGATCGGCCCGCGACAGGGCACCGGTGTTCCACAGCGTCGCGAAGCCGTGCACGAGCGACCACGCCGCGACCGACGCCGACTCCGGGTCGGTCTGGTCCGCGACGCCGCCCTCCAGTGCCGCCCCGGACCGGGCACGCGCTTCGACCAGCGCCGGGTCGTCCTCGTGGTACAGGTCGGGCCGGAACATCACCTCGAAGTGCGCCCGGTGCTCGACCGCGAAGCGCACGTAGGAGACGCCCAGCTCGACGATGTCGCCACCCGCCGCCACTGTCGCGTCGAGCGCGTCGGCCAGGAGCGTGAAGCCCTCCGCGGCGAGCGCGGTGAGCAGGCCGGCCTTGTCCTTGAAGTGGTGCACCGGCCCCGCGTGCGACACGCCGACCCGCCGGGCCAGGTCGCGCAGGCCGAGGCCGGACGTGCCGTGCTCGGTGATCACCTCGACGGCCGCGTCCAGGACGGCACGGCGCAGGTCCCCGTGGTGGTACCGGCGTTCCGTGGTCACACCGGAATCCTACCGGCGATCTAGTCATTGACAAGTTGCCTGATCGGAGCCAATCTTGTCACTGTCAAGTTCGCACTCCGGAGGAGCTGCCGTGGCCCCGCTCGTCATCCTCGTGCTCGTCACCCTCGCCGTGGCCGTCCTGCGGGCCGTCGGTGTCACCCGCGTCCCGGCCTGGCCGTTCGCCGTGCAGTGCGGGGTGGCGGCGATGTTCGTCGCGACCGGGCTGGCGCACTTCATCGGCATGCGGGAGCAGCTGATCGCGATGGTGCCGCCCGCCATCCCCGAGCCCGGCCTCGTGATCACGGTGACCGGTGTGCTGGAGCTCCTGGGCGCGGCAGGCGTCCTGTGGCGCCGGACCGCGCCGTGGGCGGCGGCGGGGCTCACCGCGATGCTGGTCGGCATGTTCCCGGCGAACGTCTACGCCGCCGCCAAGGGCCTCTCCCCCTCGTTCGGGGACGCCCTGCTGCCGCGCACGCTGATGCAGATCGTCTTCCTCGCGGCCACGGTGACCGTCCTGGTGCACCACGCGCGCGCCCGCCGCTCCCCTGCCCGGCGCGAGAGCGTGAGCGCCTGATCGTCCACACGCCTCGGCACGGGCGGTCGAGCGCGGGTGACGGCCGGGGATCCGGCTCAGGCCACCAGCCGGTCGGTGACGGCTTGGGCGAAGTCCTTGGACGAGAGCCACCCGTCGCCCACGAGCGGGTCGGCGGCCAGGTCGATCGTGGTGCGGACGACCTTGTCGGCCTTGGCCTGCACGGCGACGCAGACCTGGCGGTGGGTGACCTCGTTCGAGATGCAGTAGGAGTACCGGTCGTCGACGAACGGCGTGGTCCTGCCCAGGTCGTCCTGCGCGTAGAGGTACTCGTCCAGCGGCTGCGGCTCGGTGATGCGGAGGTCCGCGCCGCGGTAGCAGGTCGACGCGGTGCGGGCCTGCTTCACGACGTCCTTGCCGGACACCTCCCGGTACACGGCGCTGTACTGGGTGACGATCGCGGACCGGCGGTCGCCCGACCACGTCCACGTCGCGGTGATGCCCGCGACCGCCTGGCCCGCGGACGGCAGGTCCGGGCACTCGATCAGCTTCCGGACGCCCTCCACCGGCTCACCGGCTTCGACCAACCCCTTGGGCGCGGTGACCTGATCGGGCAGCAGCAGCGCCCGGACCACCGCCGCCGGGTCGGGCGCCGGACCGGCGGGAGCGGGCGTCGCCGCCTCCGAGCCGGCCGAACAACCCGCCACCAGGACAGCGCACAGCGCGACGACGATCGTTCTCACGGCTCTCCCCGGGATGGTGCAAACCGCCGCATCCTAAGTCAAACGATCGTGGAACCCGACCGATCACCGGAACAGCCGCCGGAACCACCGACGGCTGCGCGGCGCTCATCGCCGCCGACCGCAGCCCTGACCGGTCAGCGCGGCGTCAGCACGCAGAACTCGTTGCCCTCCGGGTCGGCCAGCACCACCCACGGCACGTCGATCTGCCCGACGTCCGCGCGCAACGCGCCCGCCGCCTCCAGCCGGGCCACCTCGGTCGGCAGGTCGCCGTCGGCGGGCGGCGCGACGTCGAGGTGCAGCCGGTTCTTCACCGCCTTCGGGTCGGCCACGCGCACGAACTCCAGCGACGGCCCGGCCTCGCGCCGCAACGAGGCGAAGTCGTCCTGCGCGTGCGTCACCGGCAACCCGGTCGGACCGGCCCAGAACGCCGCCTGCGCCCGCGGGTCGAGCGCGTCCACCACGACCGCCGCCACGGGACCGGCGCCCGCGTACTCGTCGCGCTGCTCCAGCACGCAGAACTCGTTGCCCTCCGGGTCGGCCAGCACGACCCACGGCACGTCACCCTGCCTCACGTCGACCGGTCGCGCGCCCAGCTCCACCGCACGCGCCACGATCGCCGCCTGGTCCTCCGGCGACGTCGACGCCAGGTCCAGGTGAACCCGGTTCTTCACCACCTTCGGGTCGGACACCGGCACGAACACCAGGTCCATCCCGTCCGCCAGCGTGACGTCGACCTCGTCCGCGCTCTCGCCGGTGACCGGCGTGCCCAGCAGGGCCGACCAGAACCGGCCGAGCGCGACGGGGTCGGCGGAGTCCACCACGACGTCGTACCACCTCGTTGCCATGACCCGAAGGTAACGTCTGCCCAATGGCGGAGCTGGTTCTTGGTCCGGTGCTGCGGCACGTCGACTCCACTTCGGCGACGGTGTGGGTCGAGACGGACGACGTGTGCGAGGTTGAGGTCGCCGGCCACCGCGCGGAGACGTTCCAGGTCGGGGAACAGCACTTCGCGGTGGTGGCGGTCGAGGGGCTGACGCCCGGCACCACGACGCCGTACGACGTGCGACTGGACGGCGAGCCGGTGTGGCCGCTGCCGGACTCGCCGTTCCCGCCGCCGAGCATCCGCACGACGCCGGTGCGGCGGCTGCTGTTCGGGTCGTGCCGCGCCGCCAAGGGCGAGGGGACGCCGGACAAGCTCGGTCCGGACGCGCTGGACGCCTACGCGCTGCGGATGAAGGACCAGCCGTCGGAGCAGTGGCCCGAGGCGCTCGTGCTGCTCGGGGACCAGGTCTACGCCGACGAGCCGACGCCGAAGATCACGAAGTGGCTGGCCGAGCGCAGACCGGAGCCCGCGGGCGAGGTCGTGTCGTTCCGCGAGTACGCCGAGCTGTACCACGAGTCGTGGGCCGACCCGGAGATCCGCTGGCTGATGTCCGTGGTGCCCACCTCGATGATCTTCGACGACCACGACATCCGCGACGACTGGAACACCTCGCGGACGTGGCGCGAGCAGATGGCGGCCAAGCGCTGGTGGCCCGAGCGCATCCGGGCGGGCCTGGCGTCCTACTGGGTCTACCAGCACCTGGGCAACCTCAGCCCGGAGGAGTTGGCGCAGGACGAGCTGTACGCGAAGGTGCGGGCCAGTGGCGGTGACGTGCAGGCGCTGCTGGAGGACTTCGGGGAGCGCGCCGACCAGGAGGTCGACGGCGGCAAGTCGACCCGGTGGAGCTACCGGCGCGACTTCGGCCGGGTGCGGCTGCTGGTGATCGACACCCGCAGCGGGCGCATCCTGTCCGGGCCGCAGCGGCTGATGGTCGGTGACGAGGAGTTCGACTGGATCGAGGCCAACGCCGTCGGTGACTTCGACCACCTGCTGATCGGCTCGTCGCTGCCGTGGCTGATGCCGCACGGGTTGAGCCACTTCCAGTCGCTGAACGAGCGGATGGCGGGCCTGCCGGGGTGGCGCGGCCGGGTCGGTGAGAAGGTGCGGCAGGTCGCGGACCTGGAGCACTGGCCCGCGTTCCGCGCGTCGTTCGAGCGGATGGCCCGGCTGCTGGAGCGGATCTCGCGGTCCGACGACGCGCCGGGCACGGTGTGCGTGCTGTCCGGGGACGTGCACCACAGCTACGCGGCGCGGGCGACGTTCAAGTCCTCGGTGGACGCGAAGGTGTACCAACTCGTGTGCTCACCGGTGCACAACGACCCGCCGTGGGTGTTCCGGCCCGCGTTCCGGCTGTCGTGGTCGAAGCCGATCGCCCGGGTGCTGCGGTGGTGGGCCGACCGGCGGGGCATCTCGCCCGACCCGGTGGCGTGGCACAAGCTCAGCGGGCCGCACTTCGGCAACTCGGTGGGCGTGCTGGAGATCGACGGCCGCCAGAGCCGCTTCCGCCTGGAGACCGCGACCGCCGACGGTCTGCGGGAAGTCACCTCCATGACGCTCTAGTCCCCCGCGCCTGTTCCGCTGGGTGCGCCCGCCGCCGGGCAGTCGGGTGCCCGACGGCGGACGCACGTCCAGCGGGCCGGCCGCTACTTGGTGGCCAGCCTCAGCAACGCCCACAGCTGGGCGATCGCGTCGTGGTCACCGGTGGTCGGCGGCAGGTCCCGGTCCGGGATCCGGCCCCACAACCAGCGGTAGACCTGCATCGGCGTCCCGGACACCTCGCCGTTCGCCGACGTCGCCTCCTCGTCCGCGACCAACCGGGACACCGCCGGCTCGGGGCCGGTCGTGGCGAGCCAGGCCTTGTCGCCCGCCCGGATCGCCACCGTTCCCTCACGGGTGCCGCGCACGCCGAGGAGGTCCAGCCGGTGCCCCAGCCACAGCGTGAGGATCTCGTCCACGCCGTCCTGGGCCACGTCGTCGTCCACCGGGTCGACCGGCAGCCCGGCCGCCGCCTGCACGTCCATCCGGTGCACGGTCGACTCGTGCGCCAACCTCCGCGCCCAGAAGTTGTGGTTGCGCTCGGCGGGCCACCACGTCTCGCACGGGTCGTCCGGCCCGTGCGCCCGCAACGCCCGCAACAACGGCGGCACGCCCTCGCGCACGTACTCGGGCAACGCCTGCCCCGGCTCCGGGTCCTGCTGCCACACGAGGGGTTGGCTGCCTTCCCTCAGCCACGTCGACACCATCCGGTACGTGCTGCCCACGTGCCGCGCCGTCTCCCCGAGGTTGAGCCCGGGGCACGCGGGCACCTGGCGTTCCGGGCGCTGTCCCTCGGCCGATGCCGCCAGGCGCTCGGCTTCGGCCTCCACTACGTCGATCAGGCGGTCGTAGGCGACCAGTCCCCTGCTCACAGTCCGTCCTCGTACATGATCTCGTCGACCAACTCGGTGAACTGCGCCGCTTGGCGCACCAGGTCGTCGGCTGCGCGCTGGGTGACCTGCCTGGTGATGCCCGCCAGCACGGCCGCGCGCGTCGCCGAGCACTCGGCGAAGAACGCGGACCACTCGCGCAACTCCGGCGCGAGGGAGGACAGCAGGACCCACACGCTGGTCGGCTTGGCCCGGCCCCGGTGGGGTCGGCCCCTGGCCGCCAGCACGGCCGCCGCGGCCCGCATCGC
Source organism: Actinosynnema sp. NPDC023658 (assembly GCF_040639995.1). Lineage (NCBI taxonomy): Bacteria > Bacillati > Actinomycetota > Actinomycetes > Pseudonocardiales > Pseudonocardiaceae > Actinosynnema > Actinosynnema sp. NPDC023658. Next base: position 8,104 of record NZ_JBFAAX010000048.1, read on the forward strand.
GGCCAGGTAGGCCGTGGCGAAGCGGGTGGGCGGCGACGGGTCCCGTTCGGCCTCGACCAGGCACTCGCGGGCCTGACCGAGCAGGGTCACCGCCGACGCCGGTGGTAGCGGGAGGGGAATGCGGCGGGGGAAGGTCTGAGTCATCTCGCGGCCTCCTCGCGGCGTCGGGACAGCGACGACCGCCGCGGGGAGACGGCGGCACTTGGTGGTGGGGCGCTTCCCCCGCCCCACCACCAAGGCATTGCTCGAACAAACGTTCGAGCCAGACCAGACTATCCTGCCGGCCCGGAACTCCTCAAGCCGACGGCCCGTGGTCTCATGAACAGGTGAGCGCACTCGACCACCCCGGCATCCGCAAGGTGGCCGCCGCACTGTCCGAGGCGGGCCACCACGAAGCCGCTGACGGGATCCGCGTGCTGGCCGACGCCGTCCGCTCCGCCGCCGCGGCGGCCGAGGCCGTGGGCGTGCCGGTCGGCGCGATCGCCAACAGCCTCGTGTTCGCCGCCGTCCGCGACGGCGCAGCCGCACCGCTGCTCGTGCTCACCTCCGGCGCGCACCGGGCGGACACCGACAAGCTGGCCGCCCTCGCGGGCGCGGACTCGATCGAACGGGCCACACCGGAGTTCGTGCGCGAGCACACCGGCCAGGTCATCGGCGGCGTCTCCCCGGTGGGGCACCCGGCGCCGATCCTCACGTTCGTCGACGTCGCCCTGGAGCAGTACGACGTGGTGTGGGCCGCCGCCGGCCACCCGCACGCGGTCTACCCGACGACCTACGCGGGCCTGGTCGACCTGACCGGCGGCACGCCCGCCGAGGTCTCCCGGTGACCGCCGCGCCGTCGCAGCGGATCGTCGCGCTGTCCGCGCGGGAGCTGAACACCCGGCTGGACGAGGCGCTGGCGCTCTACGTGAGCGCGATGGACTACCCGCCCGGCACCGCCGAGCAGCGCGCGCCGATGTGGCTGGCGCACATGCTGCGCGAGGGTTGGCGTTGCGTGGTGGCCCTGGGCGAGAAGGACGAGCTGATCGGCATCGGCTACGGCTACCGCGGCTCGGTCGGGCAGTGGTGGCACGAGCAGGTGCGGCACGGCCTGACCATGGTCGCCGGGCCGGGCGCGGTCGAGGAGTGGATGCGGGACTACTTCGAGCTGACCGAACTCCACGTCCTGCCCCGCGCGCAGGGCCGGGGCGTCGGGGAGCAGCTGCTGCGCAACCTGCTGGAGGGCGTGCCGAGCTCGCGGGTGCTGCTGTCCACACCGGAGGGTCCGAGCAAGGCCTGGCGGCTGTACCGGCGGGTGGGTTTCGTGGACGTGCTGCGGCACTACCAGTTCACCGGCGACCCCCGCCCGTTCGCCGTCCTGGGTCGTGTTCTGCCGATGGAGTGACCCTCTTCGGGAACCGCAAAGCGAAGAGCACAAGCGCTAACCGAAGAGCAAAGAGCAAAGCGTCCTCGCCGGACGGGCAGATCAGCAGGATGACGGGGTTTCGCCGCGATCTCCCGCGCCGTCGTGGGCCGGGGCCCGTGTCATCCCGCCGACCTCCACAAGGGCAACCACACGCGTCAAGGGGGCCGTTCCAGCCCGATGTGCGGTCGGGACGAATGTGCCCCCTTGACACGCGCGGTTGGGCAGAGCCAGGTCGGCGGGATGACACGAACCCCTCTATTCGAAAACCCGCAGTGCACGATCGCCATCGCTCCCACCACCACTTGTCAGAACGCAGGCGATTGGGCGGTGTTCGACGCGGGCAGGTGCCGGAACGCCGGCAAGAGGCTCCGGCAAGGGGCGTGGGCAAGGGGGTGGTGTTCGGGGCGGACAGGTGTCGGATGCCTTCTGCTCGAACAAGGGTTTCGCGTCATCCCGCCGACCTTGCATCGCCCAACCGCGCGGGTCAAGGGGGCACCTGTCGCACTCGGGACCTTGCGCTGGGACGGCCCCCTTGACGCGTGTGGTTGCCCTTGTGGAGGTCGGCGGGATGACGCGGAACCCGACCCACGACGGGACAGCGGATTCCGGCGGAACCCGGTCATCCTGCTGATCTGCCCGTCCGGCGAGGACGCTTGTGCCCTTCGCTCTTCGTCTTCCCGAAACGGTCTTCGGGTCAGAAGGGGGAGACGAAACCGGACGCCTGGAGGTACTTGCCGGCGTTCAGGCCTTCGATCTTGCGCAGCTTGGAGTAGACGACGCGGTCACCGAAGTTGCCCTCCACGGTCCGCACGTGGGTGGCCTTGCGGCCCGTCCGGTCGTACGTGACCTCGACCACCAGGCCGATGTGCGCGTGCATGTCCGGGTAGTTGCCGTAGACCACCGCGTCACCGGGCTCGACGTCGCGCTCCGCGATGTCCTTCCACCGGCCGTTGGCCTTGCCCCACTTCTGCCAGTACGTCGCCCAGTGGCCCTGGTCCAGCACCGACGCGCCGGGAGCGGGGCGCATCGCCGGGCCGTCCGGCACGCCGGCGGTCGACCAGGCCCAGTTGACGAACACGCCGCACCACTCCGCCGGGCGCAGGACGCCCTGGCCGGGGACCTGGTAGCGCTCGGGGTAGTAGTTGCCGTTGCCCTCGCGCTGGCCGACCTCGTGCAGGGCGTGGTCCACGATCTCCTGCCGGATGCGCCACTCGGCCTGGTCCCCGAGCGGTTGCGCCTGGGCGAACGCGGGAGACCCGCCGATCAACAGCGCACCGGCCAACGCCGCACCGAGCGCGGCTCGCTTCGCACGTCTGGTCATCAGGTCCCCCTGCCTAATCGTCCCCGCACGTCCATCCAACACCAGGACCGGTGACCTCGGGGTGAAGCCGAGGTCACCGGATCAAGGTAGGTCAGAGTTCCGCGAGCCGCTCACGGAGCGTGTCCAGGCCCATGGCGCCCATCTCCAAGGCCTGCTTGTGGAAGACCTTGAGGTCGAACGCGTCGCCGTGCCGGGCACGGGCGTCGTCGCGGGCCGCCAGCCACAGCCGCTCGCCCAGCTTGTACGACGGCGCCTGACCGGGCCAGCCCAGGTAGCGGTCGATCTCGTCGCGCACGTGCGCCGGGTCGGTGATGGTGCGGGTGAGCATGAACTCCAGGCCCAGCTCCGGGGTCCACCGCTCGCCCTCGTGGAAGCCGGTGCCCTTCGGGATCTCCAGCTCCAGGTGCATGCCGATGTCGATGATCACGCGGGCCGCGCGGAACAGGTGCGCGTCGAGCATCCCCAGCAGGTCGCCGTCGTCCTCCAGGTAGCCGAGCTCGCGCATCAGCCGCTCGGCGTACAGCGCCCAGCCCTCGCCGTGACCGGACACCCAGCACAGCAGGCGCTGGAACTCGTTGAGCCGCTCCGCCTGGTAGACGGCCGTGGCGACCTGGAGGTGGTGACCCGGCACGCCCTCGTGGTAGACGGTCGAGACCTCGCGCCAGGTGGAGAACTCCTCCTTGCCCTCCGGCACCGACCACCACATGCGGCCGGGCCGGGAGAAGTCCGGCGTGGGGCCGTTGTAGTAGGCGCCGACGCCACCGCCGGGCGGCGCGATGCGGCACTCCAGCTTCATCAGCTCGTCGGGCAGGTCGAAGTGCACGCCGCGCACGTCCAGCAGCGCCTTGTCGGACAGCTCCTGCATCCACGACCGCAGGCCGTCCTTGCCGTGCACCAGGTAGCGCGAGTCGGCGTCCAGCGCGGCGGCGGCCTCCGCGAGCGTGGCGCCCGACTTGATCCGGTTCGCGACCTGCTTCATCTCGGTCTCGATGCGGGTGAACTCGGCCCAGCCCCACTCGTAGGCCTCGGCCAGGTCCAGGCGCGAGCCGGTGAAGAAGCGCGACCACAGCCGGTAGACGTCCTCGCCCACGGCGTCCTTCTTCGGCGCCTTGGGCGCGAGGTCGCGGCGCAGGAACTCGGCCAGGTCGCCGTAGGCCTCGGCGGCGGCCCGCGCGCCGGCCTCCAGCTCCGTGCGCAGCGCGCCGTCCGAGGGGGCGTCGGCGATCAGGTTCGCGAAGAACGACTTGCCGCCGGAGCGGCCCGCCCAGGTGTCGCACTGCTCAGCGACCCGGCTGACCTGCCGCAACGCCGCCACGCGGCCCTTGTCGGCGGAGTACGCCAGGCCCGCGCGCAGGTTCGCCACCGCGTCCGGCACGGCGGTGAGCCGCTTGGCGATCACGGCCCAGTCGTCGGCGGTGTCGGTGGGCATCTGGTCGAAGACCTCGCGCAGCGACTGCACGGGGCTGGCGATGACGTTGAGCCCGCCCTCCATCAGGCCGGCGTCGTGGAGCTCGACCTCCAGGCCGACCCGCTCCTGGAACACGGCCTTGGCGTCGGCCTCCGACTTGTCCGCGGGCTCGGCCGCGTCGACGGCGGCGAGCGCCCTCTGCGCGAGCTCCTTGCGCGCGGCGTGGCCCTCCGGCGAGTAGTCCGTCAGCCGGTCGTCGTGGCCGGGCTTGCCGATGAACGTCGCGACCAACGGGTCCGCTGCCGCGTAGTCGGCTACGAACTGGTTGCTGATGCCGTGCACGCCGGCCGAGGAGGTTGCCATGAGCCGCACGTTACCTCCGGGTCATGTCACCCCAACAGGTAATTAGCCACGCTCACGACCGTGTTCAGCGGTCAACTTTTGACCGCTGCCGGCAGGATGGCCGGGTGTCCAGGGCCTCCGCGCTCCTCCTGCCGGTTCTCCTCCTCGCGCTGTTCTCGCTGACGGGGTGCGTCCGGCTGCACGCCGCGATGGCGCTGTCCTCCGACGACCGCGTGTCCGGTGAGATCACCGCCGCCACGCCGCCGTCCAAGGACAACGACCCCGGCCCGCAGTTGAAGGTGCCCGACGAGCTGGCCAGCCGGGTCACCACCAAGCCGTACAAGGTGGACGACTACGTCGGCACGCAGATGTCGTTCAACGGGTTGACGTTCGACGAGGTGCGGGCGCTGTCCGCGGCGACCAGCGCGTCGTCCAGCCGGTACCAGCTGACGTTCCGGCGGTCTGGCGACCTGGTGACGTTGTCGGGGTCGGTCGACCTGACCCAGGTGCCGCCGGAGCGCGCCGACATCCAGGTGAAGATCAGCTTTCCGGGTGAGGTCGTCGACACGAACGGGCGAGAGGACGACAACGCGACCATCTCGTGGTCCCCGAAGCCCGGCCAGGCCTCGATGCTGACCGCGACGGTCCGGTACGCCGGGGCGAACTCGGTGTCGTACTTCGGCTGGACCATGCTGGTGGCGATCCTGGTCGGCGCGGCCGCGCTCATCGTGCTGGTCCTGGCGATCGTCGCCCACCGGCGCCACTCTGTTTAATGGCCGCTGCTTCGCAGACGGCGGCGAGGTCGCCTGGAAGTCGACCTCGCGGCGGCGGTGGTGCGACCTCGCGGCGCGTGGTGACGGATAGAGGGTGGTGAGGCGAGGTGGTGGGGTGGTTGAGGTAGGTCAGGTGCGAGCGGGGACGAGGCCCAGTCGGCCCACGATCTCGCGCGTCGCCTTCGAGCGGTTGAACGTGTAGAAGTGCAGGCACGGCACGCCCTCCGCGAGCAGCCGCTCCCCCACCTCGGTCACCAGGTCGATGCCGGCCGAGCGGAAGCCCGCCGGGTCGTCGGCGTACGGGTCGAGGCGACGCGCCACCGAGTCCGGCACCGACGAGCCCGACAGCTCCACCGTCTTGGCCAGCGTCCGCGGCGTCGTCAACGGCATCAGACCGGGGATCAGCACCGTGTCGCAGCCCAGCGCCGCCACCCGGTCGCGCAGCCGCAGGAAGTCCTCCGGCTCGAAGAACAGCTGGGCGATGGCGAAGTCCGCGCCCGCCCGCAGCTTGCGGACCAGGTACTTGGTGTCCTCGTCGAGGTCCGTCGACCGCGGGTGGCCGTACGGCGACGCCGCGACGCCCACGCAGAAGTCGCCCAGCTCGCGGCAGAGCCGGACCAGCTCCTCGGCGTAGGTCAGGCCCTCCGGGTGGGCCACCCACTCGCCGTTGGGGTCGCCGGGCGGGTCGCCGCGCACGGCCAGGATGTTGCGCACGCCGACGGCCGCGTACCAGCCGATCACGTTGCGCAGCTCGGCCACCGAGTGGTTGACGAGGGTGAGGTGCGCCATCGGCAGCAGGGTCGTCTCCTGCGCCACCCGGCCGGTGGTGCGGATGGTCCGGTCTCGGGAGGACCCGCCGGCGCCGTAGGTGATGGACACGAACGCCGGGTCGAAGGCCTCCAGCTCGCGGATCGCGCGCCAGAGCACCGTCTCCTCGGCCTCGTCGCGAGGCGGGAAGAACTCGACGGAGAACACGGGGGATCCCCCGTGCAAGCGCTCGACCACCGACGTCATGCCACCAAGCCTAGAGGTAGGTCCGGACAGTGGGAGGAGGCTGTCACTTGATGGGACCAGCCCCCCGGTTGGGCGCGTGGGGGCGGCAGAGGTGACGATAGACGGGTGCCGCCCCACCCGTTGGACCTCGAACTGCCCAAGCATGTCGACGAAGCGCTGGCAGGTTACCTCGCCGAGCGCCGGGCGCTGGGTGCGCGCATGGAGGAGAACTTCACCGGCGCCGTGGACGCGCTGGCCGACTTCGTCCTCGGCGGCGGCAAGCGGATCCGGCCGACGTTCGCGTGGTGGGGCTGGCGGGCCGCGGGCGGCGACCCGGAGGGCGAGCTGGCCGGCGCCGTGCTCACCGCGGTCAGCTCGCTGGAGCTGATCCAGGCGTGCGCGCTGGTGCACGACGACCTGATGGACGCCTCCGAGACCCGTCGCGGCATGCCGACCGTGCACGTCCGGTTCGCCCGCCGGCACCGGGAGCAGGGGTGGCTCGGGGAGCCCGAGCGGTTCGGGTTGGCCGCGTCGGTGCTGATCGGGGACGTGGCGCTGGCCTGGGCGGACGACATGCTGTTCGCCGCCGGGCTGCCCACCGACGCCCTCCAGCGGCTCAGCCTGCCGTGGCGGGACATGCGCACCGAGATGCTGGCCGGCCAGTACCTCGACGTGCTCACGCAGGCGCGCGGCGACAGCTCGCCGGACGCCGCGCTGCGCATCGACCGGCTCAAGACCGCCGCGTACACCGTGGAACGGCCGCTGCACATGGGTGCGGCGATCGGGGGCGCGTCACCGGAGCTGGTGGACGGCCTGCGGTCGTTCGGCACCGACATCGGGGTGGCGTTCCAGCTGCGGGACGACCTGCTGGGCGTGTTCGGCGACCCGGCGGTGACGGGCAAGCCCGCGGGTGACGACCTGCGCGAGGGCAAGCGGACGCTGCTGGTGGCGCTGGGCATGGAGTTCGGCGCGGACGTGCTGCACGAGGCGCTGGGCAAGCCGGACCTGGACGTGGCCATGGTCGACGAGGTCCGCGCGCGGCTGCACGAGGTCGGCGCGGTGGACGCGATCGAGGAGCGGATCGTCGAGCTGACCGAGTCCGCGCTGCGCGCCCTGGACCGCGCGCCGGTCGCGGAACCGGCCGGTGAGCGGCTGGCGGAGCTGGCCATCAGCGCCACGAAGAGGACCTACTGACGATGCGCGCGGTCACCGGGCGCACGGACCACGTCGTCGTGGTCGGCGCGGGGCTGGCCGGGCTGTCCGCGGCGCTGCACCTGCTCGGCGCGGGTCGCCGGGTCACCGTGGTCGAGCGCGACGCCGTGCCCGGCGGCCGGGCCGGGCGGCTGGACCTGGGCGGTTACCGGTTCGACACCGGGCCGACCGTGCTGACCATGCCGGAGCTGGTGGACGAGGCGCTGCACGCGGTCGGTGACTCGCTGCGCGACCGGCTCGACCTGCGGCCCGTCGAACCCGCCTACCGGGCCCGCTTCGCTGACGGCAGCACGCTGGACGTGCACGCCGACGCCGAGGCGATGGAGGCCGAGGTGCGCCGGTTCGCCGGTCCGCGCGAGGCCCAGGGGTACCGGGCGCTGCGCCGCTGGCTGACCGAGCTGTACCGGGTGGAGCGGGAGCGGTTCATCGGGTCGAACTTCGACTCGCCGCTGTCCCTGCTCACGCCGCAGCTGGCGAAGCTGGCCGCGTTGCGCGGGTTCGGGCGGCTCGGGCCGTCGGTGGCGCGGTTCGTGCACGACGAGCGGTTGCAGCGGGTGTTCTCGTTCCAGGCGCTGTACGCGGGCGTGCCGCCGCGCAAGGCCCTCGCCGCGTACGCCGTCATCGCGTACATGGACACGATCGCGGGCGTGTACTACCCGCAAGGCGGGATGCGCGCGCTGCCGGACGCGATGGCCGCGGCGGCCCGGGACGCGGGCGCCGACCTGCGCTTCCAGACCCCGGTGGCGTGGCTGGAGCGCATCGGCGGCCGGGTCACGGCGGTGCGGACCGCGCACGGCGAGCGGATCCCGTGCGACGCGGTGGTGCTGACCCCGGACCTGCCCACGTCGTACCGCCTGCTGGGCCACCACCCGCGGCGACCGCTGCCGATCACGTGGTCGCCGTCGGCGGTCGTGCTGCACGCGGGCGTGGACCGCACGTGGCCGGAGCTGGCGCACCACACCTTGTTCTTCGGTCGGGCCTGGGAGCGGACGTTCGACGAGCTGACCCGCCGGGGCACGCTGATGAGCGACCCGTCGTTGCTGGTCACCGCCCCGCCGGGGCAGGGGATGTTCGTGCTGGCACCCGCGCCGAACCTGCACGCGGGCGCGATCGACTGGGACCGCGTCGGTCCGGCCTACCGCGACGAGCTGGTGGGCGTGCTGGAGGCGCGCGGGCTGACCGGGTTCGGTGACGCGATCGAGGTCGAGCACCTGGTCACGCCGCAGGACTGGGCCGCGATGGGCCTGGCCGCGGGCACCCCGTTCTCGGTCGCGCACACGTTCGCCCAGACCGGCCCGTTCCGGCCGCGCAACCTGGTGCTGGACAACGCCGTGCTGGCCGGCTGCGGCACCACGCCGGGCGTGGGCGTGCCGCCGGTGCTGATCTCGGGCCGGCTCGCCGCCCAGCGGATCACCGGGACCACCGCCACGAGGTCGCGGCGGACGGCGGCGACCCGGCGGACGCACGTCCCGAACTGACCCGCGAGCGCACGTCCCTCGCGAGCGCCGATCCCGCGGACCCCGCCGAGCGCCCGTCGGAGGCCCGTCGGCGCGGCACGCCGGACGTGATGCCGCGCACCTCTGGTGATCGCTGAGCGTGGCGGCGCACACCCCGTCACGACCCTCGACGAGTGACCCGAGGGCCCTCGGCGCAGGTAGGACCGAGCCCACTCGCGGCGGCCGAATACTGCAGGTGGTCACTCCCGGATCAGTCACCCGTGCGACGATCCGTCCGGGTGTGACGGGCCGGTCACCGGACAGCGCCATCACGTGCCGGTGCGCCCCCGCCTTGTGCGACGATGTTGCCGCGATGGCCGCGACCCCGTCCTTCCCACGATCGAGCGCCGCACCTGTCGGGCCGGTGCGGTCGTCGGCTACCCGGGTTCAGGACCGGTCGGACCGCCCCGACCCGGGCGGCATCCCCATCCGCACGATCCTGCTGGGCGTCGGCGGCGTCATGCTGATCGCCCTGGGCGGCACGGGCGCGGGCGCGATCCTCAAGCACGACCCGCTGCTCGCGGACACCTCGCTGAGCTTCATCCGGTACGGCCACGGCCACGACCTGGCCACCGCGGTGCTCTACCTCGGCCTCGGCATGGTCATCTGGTCGTGGGTCCGGCTGGGTCGGATGGTGCGCAACGGGCACGTCGGCAGCGCCGCGGTGCTCACCGCGATCGTGGCCTGGACGTTGCCGCTGCTGTTCGCGCCACCGCTGTTCAGCAAGGACATCTACAGCTACCTGGCGCAGGGCCAGATCGCGCTCAACGGCCTCGACCCGTACGCCGTGGGGCCCGCGGTGCTGCAGAGCCCGCTGTCGGACAACGTGAGCTGGGTCTGGCAGAACACCCCGGCGCCGTACGGGCCGCTGTTCCTGATCCTCGCCGAGGGCGTGGTGTGGGCGACGTCGGGCAGCGTCATCGGCGGCGTGGTGATCATGCGGGTGGTGCTGGCCGTCGGCCTGCTCCTGCTGTGCTGGGCGCTGCCCGGCCTGACCCGCCACCTCGGCGGGCGGCCCGCGGTCGCGCTGTGGGTGGCCGTGGCGAACCCGCTGATGCTGGTGCACCTCATCGGCGGCGCGCACAACGACCTGCTGATGGTCGGCCTGCTGGCCGCCGGCGTGCTGCTGGTGCTGGACCGCAGGCACGTGCTGGGCATCGCGGTGGTGACGCTGGCGTTCGCGGTGAAGGCGACCGCCGTGGTCGCGCTGCCGTTCCTGGTGCTGGTGTGGGCGCGTCGGCTGGGCGGCACGCGCCGGGCGCAGCTCGGCAAGGCCGTGGCGGGCGGTGTGGCCACGTTCGTGGGGGTGTTCGCCGCGACCACCTTCGTGTCCGGCCTGGACCTGGGCTGGATCCCGGCGCTCAGCTCGTCGTCCACGATCGTGAACTGGCTGTCGCTGCCCAGCGCGGTCGGTGACTTCGCGCACACCGCGGTCAACGGGTTCGTCCGGGTCGAGCCGGGCTGGTTCATGACCATCGCCCGCGGCCTCGGCTCGGTGCTGCTGGCCTACATCGCGTGGCGGCAGTGGCGTGCCGCGCAGGACGGCGGCCCTGAGGCGGTGCGCCGGGCGGCGATCACCATGCTGGCCGTGGCCCTGCTCTCCCCCGCCACGCTGCCCTGGTACTTCAGCTGGCCGCTGGTGATGGCCGCGGCGCTGCCGTGGACCACGACCGGGTTGAAGGCGGCGGCGTTCTTCTCCACCTGGATGCTGCTGGTGACCTTCCCCAACGGCGACACGGCCCTGTACTCGTGGGCCTACCTGGTCATGGTCGCGGCGGTGTCGGCGCTGGCGTGCGTGTCGCTGGCCAAGCCCGACCCGTTGCGGCTGTCCGGCAGGTACGTGTGACGGACCTGGCCGCGGCGTACGCCCGTTGCCGCGAGCTGAACGCACGGCACGGCCGCACGTTCTTCCTCGCCACCCGCCTGCTCACGCCCGCGCAACGACCCGCCGTGCACGCGCTGTACGGGTTCGCGCGGTGGGCTGACGAGATCGTGGACAGCGGGCAGTCGGCCGACCCGGCCGGTGAGCTGGAGGACCTGGCGGCGCGGCTGGCCGAGGAGCTGGCGGGCCGGCCCACGGGTCACCCGGTGCTCGCGGCGCTGGTGGACACGGTGCGCCGATACGCGATCGACCCGGTGCTGTTCAGCGACTTCCTGGCGTCCATGCGGATGGACCTGACCGTCACGTCCTACCCGGACTTCGCCGCGCTGGAGCGGTACGTGCACGGCTCGGCGGCCGTGATCGGGCTCCAGCTGCTGCCGGTGTTCGGGACGGTCGTGCCGCGGGCCGAGGCCGAGCCGTCGGCCGCCGCGCTCGGGCGGGCGTTCCAGCTGACGAACTTCCTGCGCGACGTCGGGGAGGACCTCGACCGCGGGCGGGTCTACCTGCCCTCGGACGTGCTGGCCGCCTACGGCGTCGACCGGGAGCTGCTGGCGTGGTGCCGGCGGACCGGGACGCCCGACCAGCGGGTGCGCCGGGCGGTGCGGCACCTGGTCGCGCACACGTTGGCGGTGTACCGGGAGGCCGAGGTGGGTGTGCCGATGCTGCGGCCCGTGTCACGGCCGTGCGTGCGGACCGCGCTCGTGCTGTACCGGGAGATCCTGGACGGGATCGCGGCGGCCGACTACCAGGTGCTGGACCGGCGGGTCGTGGTGCCGACACCGCGCCGGCTGGCGGTCGCCGTGCCGGGCCTGGCGCGGGCGCTGGTGGCGCGGGCCACCGGTCGCTGAGCCGTTGGACCGCTGAGCCGTTGCGACGGGCTGTGGGGAACGGGCGGTGGATGCGTCGCGAGGGGCGGAAACGCGACGTCCGGACGACCCGGTGAGGGTCGCCCGGACGTGGTCGGTCGTCTGGGGTGGTGCGCAGTTCGTCAGAAGCCCAGGGCCTGTGCCCGCCGCTTCACCTCACGGCCGCGGTCGCCGCGCAATGCCTCGATGGGCGTGCCGGGCAGGGTCTCGTCCTCGGTGAACAGCCACCGGAGGATCTCTTCGGTCGAGAAGCCGGAGTCGCGCAGTACCGTGATGGTGCCGGGCAGCCCCTTCACCACGCCTCCGGCGGCGAGGAACTGGGAGGGGACGACGAGGACACCGTTTCGGCGCTCGGCGAGCAGCTGACCGTCGCGCAGCAACTGGTGGACTCGGTTGATCGGCAGGTCAAGACGCTCGGCGACCTCGGGGAGGGGCAGGACCTCCAGGTCGGGAGCCAGCACATCCGCAGCGGCAGGAATCGCACTCACCTGCGTCACGATGCCACAACGACGTTGACGACGCCCTGCGCCAACCGGGTGGTGGCGGTACACCCAGGGGTCGGCTTGTGCACACCCCCTGTTCACCCCGACTTTGACGCGGATCCCACAAGCACGCGTGGGATGCTCCAGCGCACAGCATCGGTCGGCACCACCCACCGTACGATCCACGGCTGTGGAAAGGTCGGCGACGAACGTGATCGGCGGGCTGCTCGAACAACGCTACCGGGTAGGCACCCTGGTGGCGCGGGGCGGCATGTCCACGGTGTACCGCGGTGTGGACACCCGCCTGGAGCGCACCGTGGCCATCAAGGTCATGGACCCCCGGTTCTCCGCCGACCCGCAGTTCGTCGCGCGGTTCGAGCGCGAGGCGCGCGCCGCGGCGAAGCTGCACCACCCCGGCGTGGTGCAGGTCCACGACCAGGGCGTCGACGAGGACCGGGTCTACCTGGTCATGGAGCTGGTCGAGGGCGGCACGCTGCGCGACCTGCTCAACGCGCGCGGCAAGCTGGACGTGGCGCTGGCGCTCACCGTCATCGAGAAGGTCCTCGCGCCGCTGGCCGCCGCGCACCGGGCCGACCTGGTGCACCGGGACGTGAAGCCGGAGAACGTGCTCATCGGGCCGGGCGGCGCGGTGAAGGTCGCGGACTTCGGGCTGGTCCGGGCGATCTCCACGGCCGGCGTGACCAGCGACACCATGATCCTGGGCACGGTCGCCTACCTGTCACCGGAGCAGGTGACCACGGGCACCACGGACGCGCGCAGCGACGTGTACTCGGCGGGCGTGCTGCTGTACGAAATGCTGACCGGCACGCCGCCGTACGTGGGCGACAACGCCATCTCGGTGGCCTACCGGCACGTGAACGACGACGTGCCGCCGGTCCCGGACGTGCCGGCCGAGGTGGCCGAGCTGGTGCGGCGGGCGACCCGCAAGGAGCCGTTCCTGCGGCCCGCGGACGCCGAGTCGTTCCTGTCCGAGGTGGAGACGGCGCGGGCGAAGCTCGGCCTGTCCACCGTGGACGTGCCGGTGCCCTCCGCCGCCGCGCCCGCGGAGGAGGCGACGCAGCACGTGCAGGCGCCGAGCCCCGCCGAGCAGACGGTGCGGGTCGAGCCGGTGCGGGTGGGTGCGGGAGCGCCGTTCGCGGAGCCGACCGTGCCGGTGCACCGGCCGAACCCCCTCGTGCCGGTGTCGGCAGGTCCCCAAGGCACCCGGGCGATCCCCCGCGCGGAGCTGATGACCCCGCCCGACCTCATGCCGGTCGGCCTGCGGCCCCCGACGGGTCCCCAGCCCCCCACGGGTGCCTCGCCCGCGGCCGGCAGACCGCGTCCCAAGAGACAACCGAAGAAGAAGACGCCCGAGCAGCTCCTGGAGGAGATGCGGGCGCGCAGCAAGCGCCAGCTCATCACGTGGCTGAGCGTCGTCGGGGTCGCCGCGATCGTCATCGGCCTGGCCGGCTGGTGGCTCCTGGTCGGCCGGGTCACCACCGTGCCGGACCTGGTCGGCAAGGACGAGGCCACGGCCACCGCGCTGCTGGACGAGGCGTCGCTGAAGAAGACGTTGCGCACCGAGAACAGCGACACCGTGCCCAGCGGGCAGGTGATCAGCAGCGACCCGGCGGCCGGCGCGGAGGCCCGGCGGGGTGACCTGGTGCGGCTCGTGGTGTCCGCGGGCAAGCCGGTGGTGCCGCAGGTCAACGCGGGTGTCGAGGTGGCGGACGCGGAGCGCGAGATCACGTCGGTCGGGTTGAAGACCCAGCTGAACCCCGCCGAAGACGCGTTCAGCGACCGCGTGCCCAAGGGCAAGGTGGTGACGCTGAAGCCCACGCCGGGCACGCCGGTGCCCATCGGGTCGACGGTGACGATCGTGCTGAGCAAGGGCTCGCAGCCCAAGCCGGTGCCGAGCGTGACCGGCAAGACGAAGGACGAGGCGTTCGCGGAGCTGAACGCGGCCGGGTTCGAGCCGGTCGAGGGGCCGACGGAGTTCTCCGACAAGGTCGAGGGCGGCAGGGTGATCCGCACCGACCCGCCGGCGGGCACGAACATGCCGCCGAACAACCGGCGCGTGACCGTCGTGCTGTCGGCGGACTCGGTGACCGTGCCGCAGGTCGAGGGCAAGTCGGTCAAGGAAGCGAAGAAGATCCTGGAGGACGCGGGCCTCAAGGTCGACGTCCAGTTCAACAACCGCGACCGGGCGCGCGTGGTGAACCAGTCCGTGCGGGCCGGTGAGCGCGTGCCGAAGGGCACCAAGGTCACGATCATCGGGGTCTGAGACGAGGCAGCCCCCGGACTCCGCGGGGTCCGGGGGCTGCTTCGCGGCTCAGGGCCTGGTCAGCTGCGCAGCATCTCCGCGACCAGGAACGCCAGCTCCAGCGACTGCTGGGTGTTCAGCCGCGGGTCGCAGGCGGTCTCGTAGCGGCCCGCGAGGTCGAGGTCGGAGATCTCCTGGGCGCCGCCCAGGCACTCGGTGACGTCCTCGCCGGTCAGCTCGATGTGGATGCCGCCGGGGTGGGTGCCCAGGCGCCGGTGCACCTCGAAGAAGCCCTGCACCTCGTCCACGATCCGGTCGAAGTGCCTGGTCTTGTAGCCGGTGGACGCCTCGTGCGTGTTGCCGTGCATCGGGTCGCACTGCCAGATGACCTGGTGGCCGGAGGCGGTGACCTTCTCCACGATCGGGCCCAGCACGTCGCGCACCTTGCCGTTGCCCATGCGGCTGATCAGGGTCAGCCGGCCGGGCTGGTTGTGCGGGTCGAGCCGCTCGACGTACTCGACGGCCATCTCCGGCGTGGTCGACGGGCCGATCTTCAACCCGATCGGGTTGCTCAGCAGCTCCGCGAACGCGATGTGCGCGCCGTCCAGCTGCCGGGTCCGCTCACCGATCCACAGGAAGTGCGACGACAGGTCGTACAGCCTCGGCTGCTCGCCGTTGGTGTCCAGCCGCAGCAGCGCCCGCTCGTAGTCCAGCAGCAGCGCCTCGTGCGAGGCGAAGATCTCGGTGGTGTGCAGCGAGGTGTCGTTCACGCCGCACGCCGACATGAACCGCAGGCCGCGGTCGATCTCGCCGGCCAGCGCCTCGTACCGCTCGCCGGCGGGCGACTGGCGGACGAAGTCCTTGTTCCAGTCGTGCAGGCGGTGCAGGTCGGCCATGCCGGCGGTGGTCATCGCCCGCAGCAGGTTCATCGCCGCGCCCGCGTTGGCGTAGGCGCGGATCATCCGCGACGGGTCCGGCACGCGCGCCTCGGGCGTGGCGACCAGCGAGTTGACGATGTCACCGCGGTAGGACGGCAGGCCGAGCGCGTCGATGCCCGACGAGCGCGGCTTGGCGTACTGGCCGGCGATGCGGCCGATCTTGACCACCGGCAGGCTCGCGCCGTAGGTGAGCACGACGGCCATCTGCAGCAGGGTCCGGACGTTCGCGCGGATGTGCGGCTCGGTGTTGTCCGCGAACGTCTCCGCGCAGTCGCCGCCCTGCAGCAGGAACGCCTCGCCGCGGGCGACCTCGGCCAGGTTGTCGCGCAGCCGGTCGATCTCGGCCGGCACGGTGATCGGCGGCACGCTCTCCAGCACGGCGCGCACGCGGCGCACCTGCTCGGCGTTCGGCCACTCCGGCTGCTGGGCGGCAGGCCTGCCCAGGGCGTCGTCGAGCCGGTCGCGCAGCTCCGGCGGGAGGGGCGGAAGCTCGGGAAGCGTGTCCACGGGCACGTCCACGGTCCAGTTCACACGTTAAAGATAGCCGTCCACATGGAGAGACGGACGCGGGTCCACCTGTGCATTATGTGGACCATGTCCGACACCCGACTGGATGACGACACGGCGGCCAGGCTGCTGTCGACCGCCGTGGAGAACGTCCAGCGGGACTACCCGGTGCACTGGACGCACGTCGTCACCGGTGACGCCGACCTGGTCCCGCAGCGGGCTCTGCACCCGATCTTCGCCGGGTCGTTCGACTGGCACTCGTGCGTGCACCAGACCTGGTTGGCGGTCCGCCTGCTGCGGCTGCGGCCCGAGGTGGCGGGCGCGGACGAGGCCCGCCGGGTGCTGGGCTCGCTGCTCACCGAGGAGCACGCGCGGACCGAGGCGGCGTTCTTCGACGGGCCGAACGGCGGGTTCTGGGAGCGCCCGTACGGGTGGGCGTGGCTGCTGGTGCTCGACGCGGAGCTGCGCACCTGGGACTCGCCGTGGGCGGCGGCGCTGCGGCCGTTGAGCTCGGTGCTGCGTGACCGGTACCTCACCAAGGTGGCGGGCGCGCGGCTGCCGGTCCGGACGGGCACGCACGGCAACACCGCGTTCGCGACCGGGCTGGTGCTCGACGCGGCCCGCGCGGTGGGTGACGAGGAGCTGGCCTCGGTGTGCGCGGAGGCGGCGTTGCGGTGGCACCGCGAGGACGTCGGGTACGGCGGGTTCGAGCCGGACGCGGCGGACTTCCTCTCGCCCGCGCTGACCGAGGCGGACCTGGTGCGGCGGGTGCTGCCGGCCGACGGGTTCACCGCCTGGTTCGAGGCGTTCCTGCCGCACCTGGACGAGGCGCGCTGGAAGGTGCTGCGCGAGCCGGTGCCGGTGGACGACCCCGGTGACGCCCACGGCTCGCACCTGGTCGGCCTGGCGCTGTCGCGGGCGTGGCAGTGGCGTGCCGTCGCGGACGCGCTGCCCGAGGACCACCGGTACGCCGACCTGGCCCGCACGGCCGCCGAGCAGCACCGCGAGACCGGTCTGGAGTTCGTGTTCGGGCACGGCTACTACGCGGAGCACTGGCTGGGCACCTTCGCCGCCTACCTGCACCTGGGCGCGTTCACGGACCGCTGAAGCCCGGCGCTGAGGGACCGGCGGGACCGCGCGTTCACGGACCGGCGAGGCCGGCGGCGGCGTCCCGGCACCGGCGCTCCTCCAGCGGCC
>NZ_JBFAAX010000049.1:0-25051 GCF_040639995.1 Actinosynnema sp. NPDC023658
CGTCTGAGTTCAACGCTCGCGGCTAACGGCGTTCGTCGTGAGCGTTGAACTCAGGGTGCGTGAACGTAGGACTCTCGCGGCGTGAACGTAGGACTCTCGCGCGTGTCCTGCGTTCGGAACCCGCGTGTCCTACGTCCGGGTACGCCGAGTTGAACGCTCAGGTGCGGGGGTGGCGCAGGCCCGGGTGGTCGGACGGGAGGGTGCGGCGCAGGACCCACCAGCTCACGGCGACGCACGCCACCTGGAGCGGCCACGTCAGGGCGGCACGCATCACGCCCAGCAGCACGACCTCGCCGGCCAGCCACAGTGCACCGAAGATCAGCACCCGCAGCACGTACTGCCCCACCCACGGCCACGACGCGTACCGGTACGCGCGCAACAGGTCCGGGTCACGCCGCCAGCGGAACTTCTGGCCGGTCACCAGCCCCACCACCACACCCAGCAAGGGCCACCGCAGCACGATCGACGCCGCCCACACCAGGGCCGACGCGGCGTTCAGGAAGATCTGCAGCAGGAAGAAGTCCTCGGCCCGACCGGTCTGCAACGCGATGTACGCGGCCAGCACCACCAGCGCCACGGACACCAGCAGCGCACGCGGACGGCTCCCCCGCACCAGCCGGACCACGGCAACGACCACACCGCACACGACGGCCGCGAGCGCACCCGCGGCGACGGAGCTCCCGCCCAGCAGCCAACCCACCACGAAAGCCAACGGCGGCAGCGAGGCGTCCAGCGCACCGCCCCGTCCGCCCAGCAGTGAGGCCAGCGACTCCTGACGCGTGTCGGTCATACCCCCAGAGTGCCTTAGGGGTTCGAACCCGGGTAACAGACCCGTCTCGGCCCATTGACCCCCGTGAGCGCCGTCACTACCGTCTCGTCGAAATCGTCTGGAAAGTTAACAGACAGGAGTGCCGATGCGAGCCGGGAGCCCGAGGCTGCTGCGCGAGATCAACGACCGCGCCGCCATCGAGGCGTTGCTCCGCAACGGTCCGCTGACCAGGGCGGAGCTGGAGGGGATCATCGGCCTGTCGAAGCCGGCGACCGCCCAGCTCCTCACCCGCCTCGAAGAGGACGGCACGGTCCTGCGCGACGGCCTGCGCGGCGGTGGGCGCGGACCGCGCGCCCAGCTCTGGAAGGTCAACGGCGCGCTGGCCCACGTCGCCGCGATCGACCTCACGCCGGACTCGGTCGACGTCGCCATCGCGGACATCTCCGGCACGACGCTGACCGAGCACCGCGCGCCCATGCCGAAGACCGACGTGCTGGAGGCGTTCCGCGCCGCGGTCGCGAAGGCCGCCGCGCAGGCCGGTCTCACCACCGACGCCCTGCACCACGTCGTCGTGGGCAGCCCCGGCGCGGTGGACCCGTCGACCGGCAGGCTCAACTACGCCCCGCACATGCCGGGCTGGGCGGACAAGAACATCCCCGAGGAGCTGGAAGCCCTCCTCGACACCCCCGTCACGGTCGAGAACGACGTCAACCTCGTCGCGCTGGAGGAGATGATCGCCGGCCGGGCCGTCGGGGTGAAGGACTTCGTGCTGCTCTGGCCCGCGGACGCGGTGGGCGCGGCCGTCGTCGTCAACGGCGTGCTGCTGCGCGGCGCGACGGGCGGCGCGGGCGAGATCGACGCCATGCAGGTGCCCGATCGCGCGCACGCCGACACCGGCACCGAGCGCACCGGCAGCCGTTACGGGGAGCTGCTGGACAGCGCCGGCATCGCCCGCCTGGCCCGCGCGCACGGCGTGTCCGCGCGCACCGGTCAGGCGGCCGTGGAGAAGGCGTTGGGCGAGGGACCGGCCGGCCGGGAGTTCCTGGTGGACCTGGCCCGCCGCATCGCCACCGGCGTGGCGAACGTGATCGCCGTGCTGGACCCCGAGCTGGTGCTGCTGTCCGGCGAGATCGCGCAGGCGGGCGGCACGGCGCTCGCCGACCTGGTCGCCGCCGAGCTGCGCCGGCTGGTGGTGCCCCGCACCCCCGTGCGACTCGCCCTGGTGACCGGGAAACCGGTGCGCTCCGGCGCACTGCACTCCGCGCTGTCGGTCGTCAGGGAACAGGTGTTCGGTCTGCCCGCCGCCACGACCGAACCCTTCCGCGGTCCGAGCCGATCGGGCGAAACCGCACCGAGCACGTCGACCTGAAGGAGAGCACATGCGCAAGCTCCACCGCGCAACGTTGCTGTGCGTGGCCGCCGCGGTGTCCCTGACCGCTTGCGCGGCGGGCTCCGGCGACACCGGCGGCCGGTCTGGACCGGCAGCGGCCCCCGGCAAGGAGGACAGGTTCACCCTGACCGTCTGGAGCAACTACTCCGGCCGTGAGCAGGACGAGGTCACCAAGGCGTTGGAGAGCTTCAAGGAGAAGTTCCCCAACGCCGAGATCAAGCACGAGGGCAGCCAGGACGACGACAAGATCACCGCGGGCATCCGCAGCGGCAACCCGCCGGACGTGGCCATGTCGTTCACCACCGACAACATCGGCCAGTTCTGCTCCAGCGGCTCGTTCCAGCCGCTCAAGCCCTACATCGAGCGCGACGGCGTCGACCTCGGCCAGATCCCGGACGCGGTGCGCTCCTACACCGAGTACAAGGGCAACCGGTGCACGATGCCGCTGCTCAGCGACGTGTACGGGCTGTACTACAATAAGGACCTGCTGGCCCAGGCCGGCATCACCGCGCCGCCGAGGACCACGGCCGAGCTGATGGACTTCGCCAAGCGCACCACCAGGAAGGCCCCGGACGGCTCGATCGAGGTCGCGGGCTTCCTGCCGACCATGATGTTCTACGCCAACCGGCCGCCGATCTGGGCGCCCAACTTCGGCGCGAAGTGGGAGACCCCGGAGGGCAGGTCCGGCCTGGCGTCGCCCGAGTGGGCGGAGATGCTGCGGTTCCAGAAGGAGCTGGTGGACTTCTACGGCTACGAGAACCTGGAGCGGTTCCGCGCCGGGTTGGGGCAGGAGTACTCCACCGACCACGCGTTCCACCAGCAGAAGATCGCCATGATGATCGACGGCGAGTACCGCACGGCGTTCCTGAAGGACCAGGCCCCGGACGTGCGGTTCGGCACCGCGCCGTTCCCCACGGTCAAGCCCGAGCTGTACGGCACCGGCTTCACCACCGGCACCATCATGGGCATCCCAAAGGGCGCGAAGAACCCGGGCGCGGCGTGGGAGCTGATCAAGCACCTGTCGTTCGACACCGACACGATCGTCGACCTGGCCAACGGCATCAAGAACATCCCCAGCACGAAGGCCGCGCTGGCGGACCCGCGCCTGGAGGTGGACGAGAACTTCAAGACGTTCATC
This sequence comes from Actinosynnema sp. NPDC023658, assembly GCF_040639995.1. NCBI lineage: Bacteria > Bacillati > Actinomycetota > Actinomycetes > Pseudonocardiales > Pseudonocardiaceae > Actinosynnema > Actinosynnema sp. NPDC023658. The sequence continues at coordinate 3,298 of NZ_JBFAAX010000049.1, forward strand.
GACCTGGCGAGCTCCGGGAAGCTCCAGGGCAACCCGGTGACGCCCATCGGTGACGCGCACATCAAGGCGATCGGTGACTTCGCGACGTCGTGGCAGGCGGGCTCGGTGCCGGACCTGATGGCCGGGTTGAAGGACGTCGACCAGCAGATCGACGACCGGATCGCGAAGAGCGGCAAGTAGCGGTGACGGCCACGCTGGAGCGCGTGGACGTGGCGCGGACCGCCCCCGCGAAGGGGCGGTCCCGTGCCCGCGTCCGTCACCGCCTGACCGTGCTGGCGTTCCTGTCGCCCGCGATCCTGGGGTTCCTCCTGTTCTTCGGGTACCCGCTGGTCGCGACGATCGGCTTCTCCTTCACCCGGTACGACCTGATCAACCCGCCGGAGTGGGTCGGCTGGGAGAACTACGCCTACATGTTCTCCGACCAGCTGTTCCGCACCGCGGTCTACAACACGATGTGGTTCGTCGTGGTGCTGACCGCCGCCCGCGTCGTCTTCGCGCTGGGGGTCGCTTCGGTGGTCGCCCGGTTGAAGTCGGGCGTGGGGCTGGTGCGGACGTTGTGCTACCTGCCGTCGTTGGCGCCGCCGGTGGCCGCGACGCTGGTGTTCTTCCTGGTCATGCGGCCGAACGAGGGTCCGCTGGACACCTTCCTCGGCTGGTTCGGCATCGAGGGCCCGCTGTGGTTCGCGGACCCGGTGTGGGCGAAGCCGGGTATCGCGGCGGTGATGCTGTGGGTGTCCGGCGACCTGATGATCATCATCCTGGCGGCGATCCTGGACGTGCCGCAGGAGCAGTACGAGGCCGCCGAGCTGGACGGCGCGGGCGTGGTCCGGCGGTGGTGGCACATCACCCTGCCGACCATCGCGCCGGTGCTGACGTTCGGCGTGGTCAACTCGGTGATCCTGGCGTTGCAACTGTTCACCCAGGCGGTGGTGGCGGGGTCGGCGGCCAGCGGGTCGGCCGACGTGACCGGGTCGACGAAGGTGCTCGGGTTCCCGGAGAACTCCACGCTGACGTTCCCGATGTGGCTGTACACGCAGGGCTTCCGGTACTTCGACATGGGCTACGCGGCGGCGATGGCGACGGTGCTGTTCGTCGTCTCGTTCGCGGCGACCGCGTTGTTGGTGCAGCGGATGCGCAGGGCGTCGCACCAGGAGGAGTCGTGACAACGGCCATGACGGCGGCGACGACGGTGAGCGTCCCGGCACCGGTGAGGTGGAGGCGGGCGCTGGAGTGGGTGGCGGTGCACAGCCTCGGGTTGGCGCTGGGGTTGATGTTCACGCTGCCGATCGTGTTCGTGCTGCTGACGGCGGTGATGTCGGACAGCCAGGCGTTCACGAAGGACCTGTGGCCGCGGGAGTGGCACTGGGGCAACTTCGTCGAGGTGTTCGACAAGGCGCCGCTGCTGGAGTACCTGGGCAACAGCCTGCTGTACTCGTTGCTGGCCACGGCGGGGATGCTGCTGTCCTCGGTGCCGGCCGCCTACGCGCTGGCGAAGCTGCGGTGGCGCGGGCGGAACGCGGTGTTCCTGCTGGTGGTCGGCGCGATGATGCTGCCGCCGCAGGTCGTCGCGGTGCCGCTGTACGACACGTGGTCCAGCCTGGGCCTGACCGGCACGCTGTGGCCGTTGATCGCGCCGTACTTCCTGTTCGACGCGTTCAGCATCTTCCTGCTGCGCCAGTTCATCCTGACCATCCCGCAGTCCTACGTGGACGCGGCGCGGGTCGACGGGTGCGGCGAGTTCCAGGCGCTGGTGCGGGTCGTCGTGCCGATGGCGCGGCCGGGCATCGCGGCAACCGCGCTGTTCTGCTTCCTCTACACGTGGAACGACTACTTCGGACCGCTGCTGTACACGAGCGAGAAGCCGGACCAGTGGACGCTGTCGCTGGCGCTGTCGACGTTCAAGGGCATGCACCACGTGCAGTGGAACCTGGCCATGGCCGTCACGTTGCTGATCATGCTCCCGGCGGTGGTGCTGTTCGCGTTCGCGCAGCGCTCGTTCGTCAAGGGCATCACATTCACGGGGGTCAAGGGGTGAAGCTCACCGTTGTCGGTGGCGGGTCCACCTACACGCCGGAACTGGTCGACGGGATCGCCGGGCGGCGGACCAGCCTCGCGGTGGACGAGATCGTGCTGGTCGACCCGGACGTGTCGCGGCTGGAGGTGGTCGGCGGGTTCTCGCGGCGGCTGCTGGAGCACGCCGGACACCCGGCGGTCGTCACGACCACGACCGACCTGGAACGGGGCGTCGACGGCGCTTCGGCCGTGTTGTTGCAGCTCAGGGTGGGCGGGCAGGCCGCGCGGGCGTCGGACGAGACGTTCCCGCTGGTGTGCGACTGCGTCGGTCAGGAGACGACCGGCGCGGGCGGGCTGGCGAAGGCGCTGCGGACCGTGCCGGTGGTGCTCGACATCGCCGAACGGGTGCGCGCGGTGGCCGGCGAGGACACCTGGATCGTGAACTTCACCAACCCGGTGGGGATCGTGACGCGGGCGTTGCTGGACGCCGGGCACCGGGCGGTCGGGCTGTGCAACGTGGCGATCACGTTCCAGCGGTGGACGGCCGGGCTGCTGGGCGTCGAGCCGGACGCGGTGCGGCTGGAGCACGTCGGGCTCAACCACCTGAGCTGGGAGACGGGCGTGTTCGTCGACGGGGTCGACCGGCTGCCCGAGCTGCTGGAGCGGCACGGCGACGCGCTGGGCGAGCACATCGGGCTGCCGGGGTCGCTGATGCGGCGGCTGGGTGCCGTGCCGTCGTACTACCTGAAGTACTTCTACGACCACGACGAGGTGGTGCGGAAGCAGAAGACCGAACCGCCGCGCGCCGAGGTGGTGGCCGGGGTGGAGAAAGAGCTGCTGGACCTGTACGGGGACGCGCGGGTCGTGCGCAAGCCGGAGCAGCTGTCGCAGCGGGGTGGGGCGTACTACTCGGAGGCCGCCGTGCAGCTGGTGCACGCGTTGACCGGGGGCGCGGGGGCGGAGCAGCACGTGGTGAACGTCCGCAACGGCGGCACGCTGCCGTTCCTGCCCGCGGACGCGGTGATCGAGGTGCCCGCGGTCGTGGACGACGGCGGGGCGGTGCCGCTGCCGGTGCCGCGACCCGTGCCGCCGTCGATCGCCGGGCTGATCGCGCACGTGACGGCGTACGAGCAGCTCGCGCTGGAGGCGGCGGTGCGCGGTGGGCGTGACCGGGTGGCGGACGCGCTGCTCGCGCACCCGCTGGTCGGGCAGCACGCGGTGGCGGAGCGGTTGGCGGATGAGCTGGTGGCGCGCAACGCGGACTTCCTGCCGTGGGCGAGGGGGGACGTGTGACGGGTCGGGGGCGCACCGGCGGCGAGGGCTGGGCAGAGGGCGTCGGCGCGGGTTCGGTCGGGGGCGAGGGAGAGGGAAAGGGAGAGGGCGAGGGCAGGGGTGGGCGGGTGCTCGCCATCGACGGGGGGAACAGCAAGACGGCGGTGGCGTTGGTCGACGTCGACGGGCGGGTGCTCGCGGAGGTGCGCGGGCCCGGGGCGTCGCCGCAGAACGTCGGGTTGGAGCGCAGCCTGGAGGTGTTCGACCGGCTGGTGCGGGAGGTGGCGCGGCGGGCCGGGTTGGGACCGGACGAGCTGATCGCCTCGCACACGGCGGCGTACCTGGCCGGAGCGGACCTGCCCCAGGAGGAGGACGACCTGCGCGCGGCCATCGAGGCGCGCGGGTGGTCGTCGACGACGGTGGTCGGGAACGACACGTTCGCGCTGCTCAGAGCCGGCACGGCGGACGGCATCGGGGTCGCCGTGGTGTGCGGGGCGGGGATCAACTGCGTCGCCGTCGCGCCGGACGGACGGACGCACCGGTTCCCGGCGCTGGGACGGATCTCCGGCGACTGGGGCGGCGGCGGCCACATCGGGTCGGAGGCGTTGTGGCTGGCGGTGCGGGCCGAGGACGGCCGGGGCGAGCCGACGGCGTTGCTGGACGCGCTGGTTGCCCACTACGGGACGGCGACGCTGGCCGAGGCGGTGCAGCGGCTGCACTTCGGGGAGGTCGAGTTCGACCCGCACGCCCTGTGCCCGCTTTTGTTCGAGGTCGCGGCGGGTGGTGACGCGGTGGCGCGGTCGGTGGTGGACCGGCTGGTGGAGGAGGTCGTGCTGCTGGCGCGGGTGTCGCTGGAACGGCTGGAGCTGCTGGCCGAGCCGGTGGACGTGGTGCTCGGGGGCGGGGTGCTGACCGGGACGGGCGGCGTGGTGGTCGACGCGGTGGCGGAGGCGTTGCGGCTGGTGGCGCCGGAGGCTCGGGTGCGGGTGGTGGACGTGCCGCCGGTGGTGGGGGCGGCGTTGTTGGGGTTGGACCGTGGGTTGGTGGATGGGGCGGCGGCAGGGCGGTTGGCGGCGGAGTTGAGGTTGCGGACGGCGTACGGGAGTGAGGTCGCCGAGAGTGATTTGCGCCTCACTGGCGCGGATAAGACTGGCGAATCACCCAATGCGGACGCGACCTCACACCATCGGGTGACACCTTGGTAACAGCGTTGCCGATAGGCGGTGGCGGCGGGCGGCTCCGGCGTTGCATGCTGTCCTGCGCGGTGATGGGGGTGCCGCGCGGAGTGGAGGGTTCGTATGGAGGGGTTGGACAGCTTCGTCGCGATGGGGGACAGCTTCACCGAAGGCATGGACGACCCGGCGCCGAACGGCACCTACGTGGGCTGGGCCGATCGGTTGGCCGGGATGATCTCGGCGCGGCAGAAGGGCTTCCGGTACGCGAACCTGGCGATCCGGGGCAAGATGCTGCAGGAGATCGTCGACGAGCAGGTGCCGCTGGCGGTGTCGTTGAAGCCGAAGCTGGTCACGCTGTGCGGCGGCGGCAACGACATCCTGGTGCCCGGCAGCGACCCGGACGCCCTGGCCGAGGTCTACGAGATCGCGGTGGCCGACCTGCGGGCGGCCGGCGCGGAGGTGTTGATCTTCACCGGGTTCGACCCGAAGCACACGCCGCTGCTGCGGTCGCTGCGCGGGAAGATCGCGATCTACAACAACCACCTGTGGGCGGTCGCTGAGCGCTACCACTGCAAGGTGGTCGACCTGTGGTCCATGACCGTCCTGCACGACCGGCGCGCGTGGAGCGAGGACCGGTTGCACTACTCGCCCGAGGGGCATCGACGGGTGGCGCTGCGGGCGGCGCAGGTGCTGGGGTTCGAGATGGACGAGGACTGGAACACCCCGTGGCCCCCGCCGGTGGACGAGGACTGGATGACGCAGCGGCGGCACGACCTGAAGTGGGCGCGGGAGCACGTCGTGCCGTGGATCGGGCGGCAGTTGCGGGGTGAGTCGATGGGTGACGGCGTGGTGCCCAAGCGGCCGGAGCTGCTGCCGGTGTGCGAGTGAGGTGCCGGCTCCGGGTTTCGGCTGGTTGAGGCCCCGGTTGGGTTGAGGTCGGTTGATGAGCGCGGTGCAAGGCCGGCTCGATTTGACATGGGGCCCGTACGGGCACCCCAGGCAGGCCAAAGCCGGCAGGCCCGGCGGGGTGAAGCGTCCCGCCAAGCCTGCCGGCTTCGACCAGCCTAAGGCACCCGAACCCATGTCAAATCGGGCCTCGGTGGGGTGGTGGCGGGGCCGTTGAGGGCGTCTTGATGGTGGTGGACACACCGCGAGGTCGCGTCGATCGGTCGCGTCCTCATTTCCCGGCGATCACGCTTTTCGATCGTCGGGAAATCAGGGCGTGAACGGTCGACTTCCAGGCGACCTCGCCCGCGACGCCGGAGGCGGCGCAATTAAGTACAGCTGGGCCGGCGCTCTCCCCCGAACGCCGGCCCAGCCGTCGGGTGGCTTTCCCCCCTGGCTCCCCCCACCAAGAACCACCCGGCGCCGACCGCGACTCGCTTGATCAGCGCGTCTCCTAACTTCCCACGACTTCGTGCGGTCGAGCTAAACAGCGGCTAAACCTCGGAGGTCAAGGCTTCAAGGGCCGTTCGGACCAACATGGCGCGCGGTGAGCCCAGGCGTTCGAACAACCGCAGCGATTCCGCCAGCTCCGCTTGCGCCGCAACGCGTTCTCCGCGTCTCGCCAGCACCGATCCGAGCACTTGGCGGCCGAACGCCTCTTCGAACTGCATCGAGCCGCCACGGGCCAGTTCCACGGCCTGCCGGGCCTGTTCCTCGGCCTCGGGTAAGAGGCCCAGTTCGGCGTAGAGCTCGGCCAGGTTGTTCACCGCGACGGCGTACGCGCGTTCGTCGCCGTTGTGGTGGTAGATCTCCATCGCCTGGAACTGGTGCTCGGCGGCCGTTTCGCGCAGGCCCAGTCGTTGCTCCACCTGGGCGAGGTTGTTGAGCGCCGTGGCCTCACCGAGCGCGTCACCGTCCCGGCGGGCCAGTTCGACGGCCTCCTGGTGGTGCTTCAGGGCTTCCTCGACCCGGTCCTCCGCGACGAGGGCGAGCGCCAGTTGGTCCAGGGTCATGACGAGGTAGCGGGGCTCGTCGAGCTCCACGGCGATGCGGTGGGCCAGCCGGGCCTGGTCGAGGGTGCCGCGCAAGGCCCCGGCCCGGTTGTTGAGGTCGTGCATGGCGTGCAGCACGAGCATCTCGCCGCGACGGTCACCGATGACCCTGGCGGAGGCCAGGCCGAACTCCGCGATGCCGTGCCACTCGCGGACGACGAGCCTGGTCACGCAGTAGGTGTGCACCAGTCGGACGAGTTGCCAGACCTGTTCGTGCAGGCCCGCTTCGGAGGACGCGTGGACGAGGGCGACGAGGTTGGACCACTCCTTGTCGAACCAGGACAGCGCCTGCGAGGAGGTGGCCGGTCTGGCGGAGGTGGTGTCGCCGGTGAAGTCGAGGCCGTCGGACACCGGTCTGATGAGCCTGCGGGCTTGGTCGCAGGCGCACAGGTAGTAGTCCATGAGGCGGCGCAGGCCGCGTTCGCGGTGCTGCACGACGCCGCGCGCGTAGAGGCGGACGAGGTCGTGCAGGACGAAACCGCCGCGCCACTGCTCCACCAGCAGGTGGGCGTCGGCCAGGTCCGCGAGCCGGGCGGCGGCGGTGCCGAGGTCGATGTCGCAGATGGCGGAGATGGCGTGCGGGCTCACCCACCGGCCCGGCACGAGGCCGGCGGCGCGGAAGGCGTCCGCCAGTTCCGGCGGGAGGTTGCGGTAGGACACGGCCAGGGCGCGCTCGACGCCGTCACCGGTGTCGGCCAGGTCCAGGGTGCGCAGCCGGGCGGCGTCGTCGGACAGCTGCCCCACGAGCGCCTCGACCGTCCACTCGGGGCTGAAGACGAGCTTGGCGGCGGCGATGCGGAGCGCCAGGGGGAGGTTGCCGCAGAGTTCGGCCAGCATCCGCACGGCGGCCGGTTCCTGGTCGGACAACGGCTTGCCGACGACCTCGTCCACCAGCCTGATGGACTCCTCCTCGGACAACGTGCCCAGGGTGAGCATCCGGGCGCCGTTGCTGACCACCAGGGACTCCAGGCGGCGGCGGCTGGTCACCAGGACGACCGAGCCCGCGCCGGGCGGGAGGAGCAGGCGGACGTGCTCGGGGTCCCACGCGTCGTCCAGCACGACCAGGACCCGGCGCTTGGCCAGCACCGACCGGTAGAGGCCGACGCGGTCGTCCAGGTCGCGCGGCAGGCCGTCGGCGGGCACGCCGAGCGCCAGCAGGAACCTGGCCAGCACCTCGGCGGGCTGCACCGGGCCGCGGTCGGGGGCGAAGCCGTTGAGCGAGGCGAAGAGCAGACCGTCGGGGAACTGCTCGGCCCGGCGGTGGCCCCAGGTGACGGCCAGCTCGCTCTTGCCGATACCGGCCGCGCCGTTGACCACCGCGATGGTGGTGGCGGCCGGGTCGCGGGAGTCGCACAGCCGGTCCAGCCAGGCCAGTTCCTCGTCACGGCCGATGAAGCCGCTGGCGGCGGCGGGCAGCTGGGCGGGCACGACCACGCCGGGGCGCGGCGGCACGAGGGCCGGTTCGGTCAGGCCGGGTGAGCTCAACGTCGGGTCGTCGCGCAACACCTGCTCGTGCAGCACGCGCAGGCCGGGGCCGGGGTCGATGCCGAGCTCGTCCACGACGCGGCGGTGGAAGCGCTGGTAGGCCTCCAGCGCGTCGGCCCGCTGACCGGACCGGTACAGCGCGCGCATCATGTGGCCGACGAGCCGTTCCCGGAACGGGTGCTCGTTGACCAGCTGGCGCAGTTCGCCGACGAGTTCGAGGTGGCGGCCCAGTTCCAGCTCGGCCTCGATGCGCTCCTCGACTGCGGCAAGCCGAAGCTCCTCCAGGTCGGAGGTGACGGGGTTGCCGGGGACGTCCGCCAGCACCTGACCGCGCCAGAGCCCGAGGGCCTCGCGCAGCAGCTGGGCGCGGATGGGCGCGGGCTTGCCGCGGGCGCTGGAGACGAGCTGGCGGGCCCGGTGGAAGTCCAGCCGCCACGGGTCGACGGCCAGCTGGTAGCCGGGCGGGGTGGTGAGGATCCGGGCCGAGCCCGCCGGGTCGGCCTCCTCCAGCATCCGGCGCAGGCGGGACACGTAGCCGTGCACGATCGTCCTGGCCGTGGCGGGCGGCTCGTCGGCCCACAGGCTGTCCACGATCTCGTCGATCGGGACGACGCGGTTGGCCTCCAGCACGAGCATCGCGAGCAGACCGCGCATCCCCTTGCGGCCGATGACGAGCTGTCGGCCGTCCGCGAGCACCTGCAACGGTCCGAGGACGCCGAACTCCAGCCCGCTCTTGCTCCGGTCGGCCATGCCCCTCCCCCGTCTCTGCGTTACGGCTCGGTCACTGGATCAGGTGCGGCGGGGGTGGCGTTGGATACCTGTGGGTAAATGTTGCTTGCTCAACTAGTCGTGCTCCCATGACCGGACGGGGCGCCCGGCGGCTAGGGTTTTCCAGGCCGAGTTCCGGGCGAGTGCAGGAGGGCAAGTGCCGCGCGAGCCGATGGACGTGGTCGACCGTGGCGCCGCGTGCCTGTTGGGCGGCGCGCTCGGGGACGCCCTCGGGGCGCCCATCCAGTACCTGGGCTGGGCGGACATCCAGCGGGACCACGGCCCGGAGGGCGTGCTGCAACCGCCGCGCCCGGCGCTGGTCACCGACGACACGCAGCTCACGCTGTTCACCGCGGACGGCTACCTGCGGGCGTGGGTGCGGGGGCAGACCACCGGCGAGTGGGACCCGGTGCAGGTGGTGTGGCACAGCTACCGGCGGTGGCTGGTCACCCAGCAGGTCGCCGCGCCCGAGCCCGGCGCGGTGGGGTTGGTGGGCGACGAGCGGCTGTTCTCCAGCCGGTCGCCGGGCCTGACGTGCCTGCGCGCGCTGGCCGCCGACACGCCGCCGACGCCGGAGGAGCCGCACAACGAGTCGTCCGGCTGCAACGGCGTGACGCGCACCGCGCCCGCCGGGTTCGCGCCCAGCGCGGAGATCGCCTACGACCTGGGTTGCCGGTTCGCCGCGCTGACCCACGGCGGCACCGGCGGCTGGGTGTCCGGTGGCGCGTTCGCGCTGCTCATCCACCTGCTGGCGGTGCGCGGGCGGCCGATGCGGGAGGCCGTGGACCAGGTCATCGGGCGGGTGCTGCGCGACGACCCGTACACGGCGAACACGCTGAACCGGGCCGTGGTGTTCGCCGACGAGCACCGGGCGCAGGGGTTCGAGTCGGTGCGCGTCGACCGGCTGGGCAGCGGCTGGACTGGGCCGGAGGCGTTGGCCATCGCCGTGCACACGGTGCTGGTGTACCCGAAGCGGTCGCAGTTCGTGGACGCGCTGCGGGCGGCGGCGAACCACTCCGGCGGCAGCGACGCGACGGCGGCGTTGACCGGCAACATCCTGGGCGCGCTGCACGGCACGGACGCGTTGCCGCGGGACTGGCTGACGGGGCTGGAGCTGGTGGACCTGCTCACCCAGCTCGGCGCGGACCTGGGGCGCTCGGTGACGGGGCAGGAGTTCGACCTCGCCCGCTACGCGTGAGACGGGGTTGAAGCCGGCCTCGGCACGCACGTTCCCGAATGCGTGCGACCGAGGCCGGCTCTCCACGCGATCTGCGCAGGGACACGCCCCGAGCGCGGAACCCCGGCTGACCTGGCCGTGGAGCGGGAAAACCCGTGCCGAAACCGTAGCAGAGCGCGTGTGAGCGGTCACTGGCGGCCCACCCCCTTAACGGTGTGAAGTGGTGGTGCACCATCGTTCGGTGGCGCTCGGACGGGAAGCGATCGTGCGGACGGCCCTGGGGCTGCTCGACGAGGTGGGGCTGGAGGGCCTGACGTTGCGCCGGCTCGCGGTCGAGCTGGACGTGCAGGCGCCCGCGATCTACTGGCACGTGCGGAACAAGGCCGAGCTGCTGGAGGCCATGGCGGCGACCATCTTCGACGACGCGCTGGCCGACCTGGAGTCGCCGCGCCGGGGCGAGTCGTGGATCGAGTGGACCGCCGAGACCGCGCACCGCCTGCGCGCGGCCGTGCTGTCCTACCGCGACGGCGCGCGGGTCGTGGCGGGCGGCTACCGGGCGCACGCCGGCGGACGCCCGCTGGAACTGGCGCTGCGGGCGTTGTGCGACGCGGGTTTCCCGGTCCGCGACGCCGCCCGCGGCATCACCGCGATCCACTCCTACGTCCAGGGCTTCACGCTGGAGGAGCAGACCACCACCGCCGCGCCGCCGGTCGACCCCGAGCGGCACCCGCTGGCCGCGAGCGCCCACGCGGACCTGGCCGACCAGGACGCCCGCTTCGACCACGGCCTGCGCCTGCTGCTGTCCGGCCTGCGGCTGTCCCGGTTCGCCTGACGCCTGTCGGAACCCTGTCGACCGGCTGTCGACCGTCGCCCGCCCGGTGGCGGTGCAGCACCATGGTCACGTGGACAACGGCGCTCCGGTTCGACTGCTCGTGGTGGACGACGAGCCGCACATCGCGGACCTCGTGGCGACGGTGGCGCGGTACGAGGGGTGGCAGGCCGTCACCGCGGGCAGCGGTGAGGCGGCGTTGCGGGCCGCCGCCGAGTTCCACCCGGACATCGTGGTGCTCGACCTGATGCTGCCCGACCTGGACGGCTTCACCGTGCTGGACCGGCTGCGGTCGTCGGGGGCGATGGTGCCGGTGGTGTTCCTCACCGCCCGCGACGGCACCGCCGACCGGATCGCGGGCCTCACCCGAGGCGGCGACGACTACCTGGTCAAGCCGTTCTCGGTGGAGGAGCTGATGGCGCGGCTGCGGGCCGTGCTGCGGCGGTCGACCGGGCCGACGTGGAAGCGGTCGGTGTTAAAGGTGTCCGACCTCGCGATGGACGAGGACACGCGGGAGGTGCGGCGGGGCAGCCGGCTCGTCACGCTCACGCCCACCGAGTACGAGCTGCTGCGCTACCTGATGCGCCGCTCCCCCGCCGTGCTGACGAAGGCGCAGATCCTCGACCACGTGTGGGAGTACGACTTCGGCGGCCGGTCGAACGTGGTGGAGCTGGTCGTGTCGCACCTGCGGCGCAAGCTCGACGACGGCGGCGAGCCGCTGATCCAGACCGTGCGGGGCGTGGGTTACGCGTTGCGACGAGCCTCCCGGTGAAGCGCTGCCGCCTGCGGTTGGGCACCCGCCTGGCGCTGGGGCTGGGCGCGCTGGCGCTCGCGGTGTTCGCGGTCGTGGGCACGGTGATGGTGCGGAGCATGCAGGACTACCTGGAGCGCCGGCTCGACGCGCAGATGGAGACCACCCAGATCGCGCTGGAGCAGGACCTCGTCCGCAGCGGCACGCTCAAGGGCTCGGCGTACAGCTGGTTCACGGTCGTCTACGAGGTGCGTGACGGCAAGGCCACGCCGAGGACCCGCGAGGACCTGCCGGCCGACGACAGCGAGCTGGCCGCGATGGCGGTGCAGGTCAACGGGCACGGGCCCGCGTACAGGACCGGGTACCTGCACGGCGACGGCACGTACCGGCTGCGCGGGTGCCGGGTGTCCGAGGGCGTGGTGCTGGTCAGCGCGGCGCCGATGGACGACATCACCACCATCGTGCGGCAGCTGGTGTTCGTGGAGGTGGCCGCGTTCGCGCTCGCGCTGATCGCGCTGGTGGTGGTCGGGCAGGCGGTGCTGAGGCGGGGGCTGCAACCGCTGAGCGACATGGCCCGGACCGCGCACGACATCACGTCGCACGACCTGACCGACTCGGCCCGGCTGCCGGTGCGCGCGGAGGGCGACGACGGCGGCGTGGAGGTCGAGGAGCTGCGCACGGCGTTCAACACGATGCTGGAGCACATCGACACGTCGCTGGCCGCCCGCACGGCCGCCGAGCAGCGGTTGCGGCGGTTCATCGCGGACGCCTCGCACGAGCTGCGCACGCCGTTGACGTCGATCCGGGGGTACGCGGACCTGTTCCGGTACGCGGCGGCGAACGCGCCGGAGGAGCGCGAGGCGCACCTGGAGAAGCTGAGGTCGGAGGCGGCGCGGATGAGCGTGCTGCTGGACGACCTGCTGCTGCTCGCCCGGCTGGACGCGGCGGAGGTGGAGACGCCGTTGCGGGTGGCCGACGGCGACCTGGCGGCGGTGGCGAGGGAGGCGGCGGACGCGTTCCGGGCGGCCCACCCGACGCACCCGCTGGCGCTGACCGTGCCGGAGGAGCCGGTGCGGCTGGTGTTCGACCCGATGCGGCTGCGGCAGGTCGTCGACAACCTGCTCACCAACGCGGCCGTGCACACCCCCGCCGGCACGGCGGTGTCGCTGTCGGTGTCGGCGGCGCCGGAGTCCGCCGTGCTGCGCGTCTCCGACACCGGTCCGGGCATCCCGCCGGCCGACCGGTCCCGCATCTTCGACCGCTTCTACCGCGTGGACGACTCGCGCACCCGTGACCGCGGTGGCAGCGGGCTGGGGTTGGCGGTGGTGCGGTCGCTCGTCGTCGCGCACGGCGGCGCGGTCGGGCTGGCCGGTGGGCCGGGCTCGACCGCGTTCACCGTGACGCTGCCCCGCTAGCCGGCGTTCGAGGACTCCGCCCACAGGTCGATGCCCGAGTCGACGGCGTGCACGTCGATCCGCTCCAGCTCGTCGTCGGTGAGCGGCGGTCCGTCCAGCGCGGCGACGTTGGCCTCCAGCTGGCCGACGCTGCTCGCCCCGACGAGCACCGACGTGACCCGCTCGTCGCGCAACGCCCAGCTCAGCGCGAGCTGCGCCAGGGACTGACCGCGCGACGAGGCGATCTCGTCCAGCGCCCGCACGTGCGCCAGGGTGGCCTCGCTCAGCAGGTCCTCGGAGAGCGACTTGCCCTGCGTGGCGCGGGAGCCCTCGGGCACGCCGCGGAGGTACTTGTCGGTCAGCACGCCCTGCGCGAGCGGCGAGAACGCGATGCAGCCCACGCCCAGCTCGCCGAGGGCGTCGAGCAGGTCCTCCTCGACCCACCGGTTGAGCATCGAGTACGAGGGCTGGTGGATGAGCAGCGGCACGCCCGCCGTGCGCAGCAGCTCGGCCGCCTCACGCGTCTTGGTCGCGGAGTACGAGGAGATGCCGACGTACAGCGCCTTGCCCTGCTGCACGGCGCTGACCAGCGCGCCGACCGTCTCCTCCAGCGGCGTGTCCGGGTCGAACCGGTGCGAGTAGAAGATGTCGACGTAGTCGAGGCCGAGCCGGGTCAGCGACTGGTCCAGCGAGGACAGCAGGTACTTGCGCGAGCCCCACTCGCCGTACGGGCCGGGCCACATGTCGTAGCCCGCCTTGGTGGAGATCACCAGCTCGTCCCGGTGCGGACGCAGGTCGTCCGCCACCATCCGCCCGAAGTTGACCTCGGCGGAGCCGTAGGGCGGGCCGTAGTTGTTGGCCAGGTCGAAGTGCGTCACGCCCAGGTCGAACGCCCGGCGCACGATCGCCCGGCCCGTCTCGTAGGGCCGGTCGTCGCCGAAGTTGTGCCAGAGGCCGAGCGACACGGCGGGCAGCGCGAGGCCACTGCGCCCGCAGCGGCGGTAGGTCATCCGGTCGTACCGCGAGGGGTCGGGGAGGTGGGCCATGGCCAACCCTGGCACGGCCGGCCGCCGTTCGCCGGACGTGCCGGGCGGGCGAAGTTGCTCCAGCCGGCTCGTATCCGACCGACCACCCGACCATCCGCCAGGTGTGCCCGGACACCGGTGTCCGAGCACCCGGGCCCCTGCGCCCGGCCGCACGAGCGGAAAGAGATCCCATGCGTCGATCACTCAGACGCGGCGCGCTGCTGGCCGTCGTCGCCCTGACCGCCTCAGCCGTCCAGCTCACCTCACCCGCAGTGGCCGCACCCGCTCCCGCCGCCTCCCCCTGCGGCCCCCTCGACGTCACGTTCGTCATCGACGACACCGGCAGCATGGGTGGCGCCGTCGCCAACCTGAAGACCGGCATCAACGCCATCATCGGGGACGTCGTCTCCGCCTCGGGCGGCGACTACCGGCTCGGGCTGGTCACGTTCAAGGACGACATCACCGTCCACAACACCCTCGCGGCCGGCAACGCGGCGGCGGTGACGAGCTACATCACCAACACCCTCGCCGTGGGCGGGGGCGGCAGCGAGCCGGAGGCCTCGGACGAGGCCCTGAACACGGTCGTGAACAACCTGCCGGCCGCCGGTCGCCCGCAGAACGCCGACTTCGGCAGCGCCTGGCGGTCGAACGCGACGAAGTTCGTCGTGCTGGTGACCGACGCCCGGCCCGGCGGGTTCGACGACGTGCACGGCCCGACGGACGTGACCAACGCCGGCCTGCGCGCCGACGACGCCCTCGGCAAGGGCATCAAGATCTCCCCGGTGTACGTGCCGACGTCCTCCGCCTACACCTCGGTGATCACCCCGATCATGCAGGGCTACGCCACCACGACCGGTGGCGTGTACACGCAGTCCACGGGCACGGGCACGGCGGACGCGATCCGCAAGCAGCTGTCGGACTGCCGGCAGACCGACGTGGTCATCCGCGACCAGGTGACCGACACCGGCGCCGAGCCGAACCCGAACGGCACGGTGTGGAACAGCCCGGACATCAAGGTGTGCCCGACCACCGCGGACTGCGCCCCGGGCTTCCAGCCCGTCGTCGGCGCGACGAACGTCGTCCACGTGCGGATGAACAACGCCTCCGCCACGAGCACCGGCACGCTCAAGGTCTACCGCACGCCCGCCGGTGGCGGCACGACGTGGAACAACGCCACCAACGGCGACTGGGTGTTCATCGGTCAGCAGTCGCTGTCCGTGCCCACGGGCGGCACGGTGGCGAAGATCCCGTGGGCGGGCGTCCCGGGCCCGGGCCACTTCTGCCTGCTGGCGCGCTGGGTGTCGGCCACGGACCCGATGACGTTCGCGGAGGGCTCGAACACCGCGCTCAACACCAAGAACAACAACAACATCGCGTGGAAGAACCTCATGACCGTGCGCGGCAAGGTGCTCCAGCCCGTGAAGTCCTGGTTCACCGTGGGCAACGGGACCGAGCGCGAGGTCAGGACCGACCTGGTGCTGACCGGTGAGAAGCCGGTGGCGGGCACCGTGGTGATCGACCTCGGCCCGCGCCTGTTCGAGCGCTGGAAGGCCGGCGGCGGTCAGGCGGAAGGCGTGAAGCAGGTCGGTGAGACCGCGTTCCAGCTCGACCCGACGCGGGCGGCGCTGCTCGGCGTGCCGCTCCTGCCCGGTGAGCGGTTCACCACCGAACTCACCTTCACGCCCGCGGCGGCGGGCGAGTACCTGACGAACCTCGTCCAGTTCGTCGAGGGCGAGGACCACGGCGGCGTGGCCTACCAGGTGATCACCGACCGCGGGTGATCCCCGGCACGTGACCGCGGCCCGCGCCCCCTCGGCGCGGGCCGCGTCCGTGTCGGGAGGTGCCGGCGCGGCACTGGTCGGCAACCCCGCGGCAGCCGCGCTATGATCATGAAAACGCCTCCTGACCAGGTTTTCCCGGTCGGGAGGCGGTCACCGCTGAGCCGGTGGCGGGACTTGAACCCGCAACCTTTCGCTTACAAGGCGAGTGCTCTGCCAATTGAGCTACACCGGCGTCGGCCCGGAGGCCTGGAACATCGTAAGCGCCCGCACGGGGTGCCACCTGCGGCGAACGGTCTTCTCACCGTGGGCCCGCGTTGGTCCATCCGGAGGTCACGGGTACCGTCCGGGTGGCTCCTGCGGCCGGCAAAACCGCTGGCCAGCGGCATCAACAGTACTGAACGGACAGTGATCGACTCACCTGGTCCAGGTACCCCGTCCGAGGGTGGCGCAGGACACAGCCCCGAATCCGGCACGGTCGGGCGTGGCGGCGGGTCGAACGAGGGAGGTGGCGCCCGTGCGGCTGCGGCGTGGGCGGTTCCAGCACACCGAGCGGGCGCGGCCCGTCGAAGGACCGGCCCTCCCCGACGACTCCACCGTCCACCTGGTGCTCGACCTGGCGCTGCGCGTCGGGGAGGCGCAGATGGCCGGCGGGGCGGGCGCGGCGGACGTGACCGCCACCGTCCTCGCGGTCACCGACGCTTACGGGCTGCCGCACACCGAGGTCGACGTCATCTACACGTCGATCACCGCCTCCTGCCATCGCGGCACGGACGCCGCGCCCGTCACGCTCATGCGCGTGGTGCGCGGCCGGGGCGTCGACTACACCCGGCTCACCGCCGTGGAGGGCCTGGTCCGGCGGATCACCGCCGAGGGCCTGGCCGCCGACGACGCGTCCGCCGAGATCGACCGGATCACCCGCGCCGACCACCCGTACCCGCGCTGGGTGGCCACGCTGGCGTGGGCGGCCATGGCGGCCTCGGTGGCGTTCCTCGTCGGTGGCGGCGTGCTGCTGGCGGTGACGGCCGCCGTCGTCACGGCGCTGGTCGACCGGGTGGGGCGGCTGCTCAACCGGCGCGCGCTGCCGTTCTTCTTCCAGCAGGTCGTCGGCGGTGCCCTGGCCACCTCGGTCGCGGTGGCGCTGTACGGGCTGGACCTGCTGCCCGGCGCACCGCCGTCGATGCTGATCGCCACCGGGATCGTGGTGCTGCTGTCCGGGTTGTCGCTGGTCGGCACCGTGCAGGACGCCATCACCGGCTACAACGTCACCGCCGCCGGTCGCCTGGTCGAGGTGGCGCTGCTCACCGCGGGCCTCATCGCGGGCATCGCGCTGACCCTGCGCGCCGGCGTGCAGCTGGGCGTGCGCACCACCATCGCCGGCCCGCTGCCGCCGCTCATCTCGGACGTGCCGCTCCAGTTCGCGGCGGGCGCGGCCACCTCGGCGTTCTTCGCCCTGGCCAGCTACGCGCCGCCGCGGGCGCTGCCGGTGGCCGCGGCGGCGGGCGCGGTCGGCACCACCAGCTACGGCCTGCTCGCGCTGACCGGCACGAACACCATCGCGTGCGCCGCCGCCGCGGCCACCGTGGTCGGCTTCGGCGGCAAGGTCGTGTCCCGCCGGCTGCGGACGCCGCCGATGCTGGTCGCGGTGGCGGGCATGGTGCCGCTGCTGCCCGGCCTGACCACGTACCGGGGCCTCTACCAGCTCACCGCGGAGGGTGACGCGGCCGGCCTGTCGACCCTCGTGCTGGCCGCGGGCACCGCGCTCGCACTCGCGAGCGGCGTCGTCCTGGGTGAACATTTGGGGCGCCCGGTGCGCACGGGGCTGGGCAGGCTGGCGGCCCGGACCCGCAGGTGATCCCCTGAACACGAGCTTTCCACGTGAGATCGCCCACCTGACCGGCTTTCGTCAAGTCAACACAGTGTGACGGGGCCGACGACAGGGCATCCAACCTGCGGCTTCCCACTAACCTCGACGGTGGGCGAGACGAATCCCTGAGGAGGCGCTACCCGGTGAGCAGCATTGGCGAGAACGGCGCGGACTTCCTGGTCGTGGCCAACCGCCTGCCGGTTGACCTGGAGCGCCTGCCCGACGGCACGCAGCGCTGGAAGCACAGCCCCGGCGGCCTGGTGACCGCGCTGGAGCCGTTCCTGCGCACGCACAGCGGCGCGTGGGTCGGCTGGCCCGGCATCGCGGACGCCGAGGTCGACGCGTTCGAGGAGGACGGCCTCCAACTGCACCCGGTGACGCTGAGCGCAACCGAGGTGGCCGACTACTACGAGGGCTTCTCCAACGGCACGCTGTGGCCGCTCTACCACGACGTGGTCGCGCCGCCCGCCTTCCACCGGCGCTGGTGGAACGCCTACGTGCGGGTCAACCAGCGGTTCGCGGACGTGACCGCGAAGGTCGCCGCCCAGGGCGCGACCGTGTGGGTGCAGGACTACCAGCTGCAACTGGTGCCCGCCATGCTCCGCGACCTGCGCCCCGACCTGCGCATCGGCTTCTTCCTGCACATCCCGTTCCCGCCGGTCGAGCTGTTCATGCAGCTGCCGTGGCGCACGGAGATCATCCGCGGGCTGCTCGGCGCGGACCTGGTCGGCTTCCACCGGCCCGGCGGCGCGCAGAACTTCCTCTGGCTGGCCCGCCGCCTGGTCGGCCTGGAGCCCAGCCGCGGCGCGGTCGGCGTGCGCACGCGGCCCGGTGTGGTCCAGGTCGGGGACCGCACCGTGCGGGTCGGGGCATTCCCGATTTCTATCGATTCGGCCGGGCTCGACGCGCTCGCCCGGGACAAAGAAGTCCAAAAACACGCGAAACAAATTCGCGAAGACCTCGGGAACCCGAAGAAGATCCTGCTCGGCGTCGACCGCCTCGACTACACCAAGGGCATCGACGTGCGCCTGCGCGCGCTGCACGAACTCCTGGCCGACGGTCGCGTCGACCCGGGCGAGGTCGCCATGATCCAGCTCGCCACGCCCAGCCGCGAACGCGTCGAGCACTACAAGCAGATGCGGGGCGAGATCGAGCAGGCCGTCGGCCGGATCAACGGCGAGTTCTCCACCGTGGGTCACCCGGTGGTCCACTACCTGCACCAATCGGTCAACCGACGTGAGCTGACCGCGTTCATGTCCGCCGCCGACGTCATGGTCGTGACGCCGGTGCGCGACGGCATGAACCTCGTCTGCAAGGAGTACGTCGCCACGCGCTACGACCTCGGCGGCGCGCTGGTGCTCTCCGAGTTCGCCGGAGCGGCGGCCGAGCTCACGAGTGCTTTCCTCGTCAACCCGCACGACTTGGACGGTGTGAAGAACGCGTTGGAAGCCGCCCTCACGCTGGATCCGGCCGAAGGTCGCCGTAGGATGCGCGCGCTGCGCCGCCAAGTCCTCACGCACGACGTCGACCGCTGGGCTCGATCGTTTCTTGATGCCTTGGGCGCGTAGTCCACGATCTGAATCAGTTCAGACCGATATCACCGACCTTGTCCCACCGAGCATTGAGGAGGGGCGTTGACCGCCGAGGCCCTCCCCGCCGAACTTCGTCGTGCGATCGTGCAGTTGGCACGCACACCGCGCCTGCTGGTCGCCTGCGACTACGACGGGACATTGGCTCCGATCGTGGCCAACCCAGAAGACGCCCGCCCGCTGCCCGAGTCGGTGGGCGCGTTGCGCTCCCTGGCCGGTCTGCACGAGACGACGGCCGCGGTGATCTCCGGGCGCGCACTGCGCGACCTGGCGACCCTGTCGCGACTGCCGTCCGAGGTGCACCTGGTGGGTTCGCACGGATCCGAGTTCGACGTCGGGTTCGTGCACGCTCTGGACGCTGACGCCAAACAACTGCACCGCCGCCTGGAATCCGAGCTGGAAGGGGTCGTCCAAGGTCACGAGGGCGTCGGCCTGGAGGTCAAGCCCGCGAGCATCGCGGTGCACGTGCGCCGTGCGGACCCCGCCGTGGGGGAGCGGGTTCTGGACGCCGTGCGCACCGGTCCGGCCACCTGGGACGGCGTGCAGGTCACCGAGGGCAAGGCCGTGATCGAGCTGGCCGTGGTGCAGACGGACAAGGGCCACGCGCTCGACGTCCTGCGGCACCGCGCCTCCGCGACCGCGGCCGTGTTCGTCGGTGACGACGTGACCGACGAGAAAGCGTTTGCCAGGCTCAGCGGACCGGACGTCGGCATCAAGGTGGGCGAGGGCGAGTCGCTGGCCCAGTACTTCGTCGCGGACACCCTCGACGTGGCCACCGTGCTGGCGTTCCTGCTGGAGGAGCGGCGGGCGTGGCTGCACGGCGACCAGGCCGTGCCGATCGAGCGGCTCACCATGCTCGCCAACGAGCGCTCGGTGGCGCTGCTGACCCCCGACGCCCGGGTGAACTGGATGTGCCACCCGGAGCCGGACTCCGCCGCCGTGTTCGCGGACCTGCTCGGCGGACCCGCCGCGGGCCACTTCTCGATCAAGCCGGAGCACGGCTCGCTGCCCCTGGGCCAGCGGTACGTGCCGGGCACGATGATCGTGGAGACCCGCTGGTCGAGGCTGCTGGTCACCGACTACCTCGACCACGACCTCGCCTCCCACCGCACGGACCTCATCCGGCGCGTCTCCGGCTCGACCAACGCGGTGATCACGTTCGCGCCGCGGCCGGAGTTCGGCCAGGTGCCCGTCCGGCTGCTGCGGGAACGCGACGGCCTGCGGGTCGTCGGCACCTCGGACCCGATGGTGCTGCGCTCCCCCGGCGTGGACTGGCAGATCACCTCCGACGGCATCCAGGAGACGGCGACCGCCGTGGTGCGCCCCCGCGAGGGCGCACCGATCCTGCTGGAGCTGCGCTGCGGCACGGACGACCTGTCCGAGGCCACCCTGGGCGAGCCCGAACGACGTGCCCGCGCCGGCGCGTTCTGGTCGGACTGGGCCGCCACCCTCAAGGTCCCCGCCGTCGAACCGGACCTCGTGCTGCGCTCCGCGCTCACGCTCAAGGGCCTGGTGCACCACGACACCGGCGCGATCATGGCCGCCGCCACCACCTCGCTGCCCGAGGAGCTGGGCGGCATCCGCAACTGGGACTACCGGTACTGCTGGCTGCGCGACGCCGCCCTGACCGCCCAGGCCCTGGTCTCGGTCGGCTCCCTGGGCGAAGCTGAAGCCTTCCTCGGCTGGGTGCACGGGGTGCTGTCGACCCTGCCCGGCCCGGAGCGCCTGCACCCGCTGTACACGTTGCAGGGCACCATGCTGGGCGCCGAGGCCGTCATCGACACGCTGCCCGGTTACGCCGGGTCACGGCCGGTGCGGGTCGGCAACCTCGCCAACCAGCAGGTCCAGCTCGACGTGTTCGGCCCGGTCGTCGACCTGGTCGTGCAGCTGGCCACCGCCCGAGGCTCGCTCACCGACCAGGACTGGCAGATGGTGCAGGCGATGGCCGAGGCGGTCGCCCGCCGCTGGCACGAGCCCGACCACGGCATCTGGGAGGAGCGGCACGCGCCCCGGCACCACGTCTACTCCAAGGTCATGTGCTGGGTCACCCTCGACCGCGCCGTGAGCCTGGCCGAGGCGTACGGGCGCGAGGTCGACCCGTCGTGGCCGGTGCTGCGCGACACCATCTCCAACGACGTGCTCAAGCACGGGTGGAGCGAGGAAGCGCAGTCCTTCACCACCGCGTACGACGGCGACGACCTCGACGCCGCGTCGCTGCACGTCGGCCTGTCGGGTCTGATCGACCCGACCGACGACCGGTTCCAGGCCACCGTCACCGCGGTCGAGGCCGAGCTGCGCTCCGGGTCCACCGTCTACCGCTACCGGCGTGACGACGGCCTGCCCGGCGACGAAGGCGGCTTCCACCTCTGCGCGGCGTGGATGATCGAGGCCTACCTCCTCACCGGACGCCGCACGGAGGCCGAGGAGCTGTTCGCGCAGATGGTCGACGCCGCGGGCCCCACCGGCCTGCTGCCCGAGGAGTACGACCCGATCGCGGAGCGCTCCCTGGGCAACCACCCGCAGGCCTACAGCCACCTGGGCCTGATCCGCTGCGCCCAGCTGCTGGCGGCCACCAAGTAAGTGCTCGTCACGGACGGGGGCCGGGGACCCCCCCCGGGGCCCGCCCCGCCCTGC
>NZ_JBFAAX010000050.1:0-24563 GCF_040639995.1 Actinosynnema sp. NPDC023658
CATCCCCAATCGACTACGAGAACAGCCTCACTTCGACACCGGCTACGCTGACCCACGCCGCATAACCCCGTGTCCAACATCCAGGGTGAAGTCCCGCCTGCGATCACAGCGTTGGTGGGCTGAGCGCCTCGACACGGTCGAAACTCGCCTCACCCGGATCGGCGTCAACCTCAACCAGTTGGCAGCCGTCGCCAACAGCACCGGCCAGTTGCGACCAGAGCTGAGTGGCGCGTTGGCCTACCACGTCGTGACGCTCGACCGGCTCAACGAAGTCCTGGCGGCCATCGACCCGGCCGACTCGTCGCGGGAGCCGACGTGATCGCCAAGGCACCGGTCAAGGGGAAGTACGGCAAGGACACCTACGGCTTGCTGCGCTACCTGTTCGGCCCGGGCAGGAGCAACGAGCACACGGACCCGCACCTCGTCGCCTCGTGGGATCCGGAGTGGTTGGCAGGTGGCGCGTTCGCCGACCGCCAGCACGGGTGGATGGCCCGCTTGGCTCGCGAGATCGACGCTCCGATGACCGGCCACGAGCTCGAGTTGGACGGCGGCCACGTCTACCACGTGGTCCTGTCCATCCCGCGCCAGGACGGTCGGCTCGGCGACGTCCGATGGCGCGAATTGGTGAACGAGGCCATCGAGCGGATGGGCTTCGGCCCACGCGAGGACGGCAGCGGTAGCTGTCGGTGGGTCGCGGTTCACCACGGGCTGAGTAAGGACGGCAACGACCACGTCCACTTGGCCGTGAACTTGGTCCGGGGTGATGGCACGGTCGCCGACACCTACCGGGACTGGCCGCGCTGGCGGCAGTGGTGCATGGAGGTCGAGCAGCGCTTGGGCCTGACGCGGACGTCGCCGTCGGACAAGACGGCGGCCGTGCGTTCGACTCGTGCGGAGGTGGAGAAAGCCGCGCGCCGCAGGCTCCCCGGCACGAGTCGGGACTGGTTGAGGCAAACGGTGCGAGTCGCAGCGGCAACAGCCGCTACGCCGGCAGAGTTCGTCGGCTTGTTGGAGCGGGAGTTGTTGGTGTCGGTGGAGGCCCGGTGGGACGCGCAGCAGCGTCTGACCGGGTACCGCGTCGCGTTGAACGTCGATCACAGTACGACCTCGCCGGACGGCCGGGTCTGGTTCGGTGGTAGCAGCCTCGCCCACGACCTGTCCGCCCCGAAGCTGATGGCCCGCTGGGCGGCTGCCGACATGTACTCCAGCACCGCTGACCCGTTGACCAATGTGGCAACAGCTGTGGAAGCAGCTCGCAGTCAGGTCGCGGCAGGCAGTCCGTCGGACGACATCGCCCACGCAACCGCCGACGTGCTCATTGCGGTGGCCACAACGTTCGAGGGCCGCAAGTCGGGTCCGTTGACCGCGGCTTACAACGCCTACGAGTGGGCCGCGACGACACCGCGTCACGTGCAACCGAGTCGGTGGTCCGACATCGCCGTCGGACTGCGTGGAGCAGCTCGCGATCTGCTCAAGGCTGGTCTTCTCACCAGGAGGGCGAGCACGGGCATCTTAGTAGTCGGGCTTCTTCTGGTTCTCGCGTCGCTGCTTGCCGAGATCGCAGCCGCACGTCAGCGAAGTGGGCACCACCGGCAGGCCACCGAGGCGCACCGGGCTGCGACCACCGTGAGCACCTACGCGGCGAGCCTCTCCGCCAGGCAACGGCCCGAGCAGAAGACGAATACGTCTGTGGTTGGTCAACGCCGAGTACAGAGTGCGCTTGAGCCACCGGCGACACGGTTCCCGCACACACCGCAGAACCCGACGAGACGGACGCGCTGAACGGCTTGTGCGGAGGTGGCCGAAGGACGACCACCTCCGCACAAGCGGAGGTCATGCCGAGCTTGCAGCGCGCCGTTCGGCACGCAGAACCGCGAACGGCGGCACGTCCGACAACGCGCCGTCCAGCCAGACGAGGTGCAACTGCTTGATGTCGGCCAGGCCGGTGCTCACCCCGAACATCGCCAAGGCGCTCTCGGGACTCTGCGACGACAAGCGGAAGTCGCCCTCGACGGAGTTGACGTCGACGCGGTCGTCGAAGGCCAAGCCGTAGCCCGCGACCCGGACGGCGTGCTGGTCACCCCACTCCTCGACGATCGCGAACGTGCGTGGCGCCTCTTCGCGTGCGATGTCGAGCATGTGATCGCCGAACGCTCCGCGCGCCAGCTGTACCTCTGGCAGCTCGTTCACTCGGCCCTCTCCCCAGCGGCGGCGACCAGGTCCGCGAACTCGTCGCCGAGCAGCACCACGTTGCCCGTGTCGGCGGGGGACACCAGCCAGGTGGCCGCGGTGTCGCCAAGGGTGGCCGGTGGCAGCGGCAACGTCGTGCCGTCGGCGAGGACGCGCACTTCATCTCGTGCCAGCATCAGCGGGACGGGCGGCCTGACGAGGAAGTACGCGAGAGGCATTCCCGGGATGCCCAGTACCGGAGTCGGTCGGGTGGTGAACCACTGGTGGTCCACGATGTGGTCGATCAGCGACTCGTACACCGAGACGACGCCGAGGCCGTGACCCACGACGCCCAGCACCGTCGGGACGTGCAGCCCCGACTTCGACCACCAGGACCTGATCAGCTCGGGATCGGTGGTGGCCGAGCTGACAGGACGGAGGGTGACGCTCTCGGTCGGCTGACCGTTGTTGGGATCGACGAATCGCCCTTCGTGCCAGACAGCTCCAGGGATGACCGGCCAGCCCAAGCCGGCGTACTCCAACGCCGCCTCCAGCCCTTCCCGCGGCTGGGTGTCCGACGTGCTGCTCATTGCGTTGCCCCTCTGCTCGGATCTTCATCAGCGTCGGGAACGGCGCCGGCTGCGGTGGGCACCACCTCGAACAGGTCGTTGAACTCCATCGGTTCGAGAGCGGTCAGCGCACTGCCGATGAACGTCGCCCCGGGCTGAAGGGCACCGCTCAGAACCCGGGCCACCGTGGACCGGTTGACACCCATCGCCTTCGCCAGCGCGTAGTCCGACCGGTACCCGGCGAGCGCCACGGCCTTGGCGAACGAACGTCGACGGAGCTGGACCGTATGCGGCGCCATCTCACTACCTGCCATCGACCAAGAAGGTCTCACCTGCGGCTTTGCGCGCGATAGCCGCAGCGAGGTCGCCGAGATCGCGGGCCAAGGCCGCCTCAACCTCGACCAGGTCCTCGCTGTATCTCGGCTCCTCACCCCGGACGGTGTGGACGCTCTCGTCCATCAACCGCACGATGTACCGCCCGAGCTTCGTGTTGACGCTGGTCAACCAGGTGTTGAACAGCAACTCGTCCTTGGTCACGGCACACCTCCGCACAGGCGTCGTTCCCGACCATTGCCACTCGAAGTCGAATGGCAATGGCCAAGGTACGAGGCACTGAGCGTCACAAGTCGTACAAAATGTGTGACGGGCCGCCAGCTACGCTGACGTGGGACCTATGGCCAACGACCAGCGGAGGGAGTCGGATGTCGGACACCCCCGACCAGATCGGCAAGCGCGTCCGCTACTGGCGCCTGCGCCGCAACCTCGGCCGCAAGCAGTTCGCCGACATGATCGGTCGCTCGACCTCTTGGCTCGACAAGGTCGAGTCGGGCGAGCGCAACCTCGCACGCATCCCGGTCATCGAGCTGGTCGCCGACGCCCTCGCCATCGACCCCAGCGTCCTCACCGACGCACCCGCCGCAGCCCGAGCCACCGACCGCGTGGACGCCGCCGAGGTCAGCGCCATCCGCGCAGCACTCGGCCGCTACCCCGGCCTGGCGGCCGCGGACACCAAGCCCGTCGGCGTCGCCTACCTCGCCCGCCAGGCCGACTACATCGAGCACGCCTGGACGTCGTCCCACTTCACCACCGTCGCGCAACATCTGCCGACGCTGCTGGAAGCAGCCCAGCGCGCAGCCCTTGCCGCACTGCCAGCCGGGCAGGTCGATGCCTACCGCGTGCTCATCGCGGCCTACCGCCTGGCCTCCTCGATGCTGCTCAAGTTCGAGAGCCACGACGTCGCCTGGCTAGCCGCGGACCGTGCCATGCACACCGCCCTGGCGGTCGACGACACTTGGTCGCAGGCCCGAGCCACCCGCAGCGTCGCCCGCGCCATGAGCGCAGCCAGGCAGCGCACCCAGGCCGTCGACACCCTGTTGAGGATGTCCGACCGCATGGCACCCGAAGTACCCAAGCACCCGATGAGTCTGCTCTCCCTCCACGGCATGCTCCATCTCGCCGCTGCCATCACCGCAGCCGAGCAGGAAGACGCCTCCCTGGCCCTTTCCATGCACCAGGAAGCCACTCGAGCCGCCGAACGCATGGAGCGCCACTACGACACCCACCACACCCACTTCGGCCGCGCCAACGTCGCCATCCACCGCGTCTCCGCCCTCGTCTGCCTCTACGAGGCCAGAGCAGCTCTCAGCTTTGCCGCGACGATCCCCCGTAGCGCTCTCGACGAGCTGCCACCGGAACGCCGGGCCAACCACCTGCTCGACCTGACCGAGGCCAACGCCCGCTGCGGCAACTTCGCCGAGGCCACCCGCGCCCTCGCCCAAGCTGAGCGAACCGCACCTCAAGAAGTCCGCAGCCGCCCCCTGGCCCACGGCCTGCTGAGGATGCTGCTGTCCAACACCACCGGCGAGCCCGCCCGCATGGTGAAGCAGATGGCCGAGCGCGCCGGAGTGCCGGCGTGACCGAACGAGTCCTCTACCTGATGATCTGCGGCGCCGGACCCGCCAGCCACGTCGATGTCGCTATCAAGCTGGCCCAGGAAGCAGGCTGGTCGGTCTACTGCATCGCCACACCATCCGCCGTCGAGCACTTCCTCGACCTCGACGAACTGCACCAGCTCACCGGCCACCCCGCGCGAACCGGCTACAAAAGCCAAGGTCAGCCGTCGCTTCCCCCTGCCGACGCGGTGATCGTTGCACCAGCCACCTACAACACGATCAATAAGTGGGCGGCGGGCATCGCCGACACCTACGTCCTGACACAGCTCGCGGAACTCACCGGCCTGGGCGTGCCGATCGCAGTCCTTCCCTTCGTGAACACGGCACTCGCGAACAACGCCGCGCTGTATCGCAGCGTCGAAGCACTACGTGCCTCAGGCGTGAGGGTGCTGCTCGGGTCGGGGGGATTCGAGCCGCACCCACCTAGACAGGGGCATCGCGCCGTGGCCGATTACCCTTGGCACTCGGCCATTAATGCTCTGTCATGACTGCTGACAGCTGGGTGGATAGAGATGCATGACAGAACGTGGATTCGAGTTGGCAACTCTCGCCCGGTCCGGAAGTTCAGGTAACTATTTACCGGACCAAAGACTTGTCAACACTAATGATCCGCGCATGGAGTTGAGCGGCCACGGATCGAAGTGCGGGCTAACTATCAGCTGATAGTAGCGAGGTTGCACGGTCATGCGTTGGAGAGGCTCGCCTAAGGTGGCGTGCGGGATGCACGTTGTGCAAGTTTCGGTTCCCCGGTCGGTCGTGAGAGCAAAACTGTCGGGGGTCGTGTTTATCGTCATCTCGTGGTGCACCACGGCCGACTTACCCTCGAGGAGATCCCTGTCCTCGTCGCAGCGACGGCTCGTGTGTGGGTACGTCGACGAGATGAGGCGCAGTAGTGGATCTGACCAAGGCTTTCGACACCTTCCAGCAGGCTGTGAACGCTGACATCGAGCAGGTGAGGCTGGCTCGCGAGCGACGGGACGCCTTCAAGGGTGCGCTCAAGGGGGAACCGGGCGTGCTGGAGGTGTTCGGTTCCGGCTCGTTGGCGCGCAGCACCCAGCTCAAGCCCGTGCACGACGTCGACCTGATCATGGTCTTCGACGCGGCGGCGTACCCGGAGTGGGGGCAGCCCGGCGACTCGTCAGCGGGTGCCTTGGAGGTTGTCCGCGAGATGGTCAAGAGGTTGTTGGGCGACAACGGCGGGACCGTCGAGGAGCTCGTCCGCTTGGCCAAGCCGCGAGACCGGGCCGTCAAGTGCTTCATCGATCCGCCTGAGCAGGATGACGCGTTCACGGTGGACGTCATGCCCGTGTTGCGTCAAGCGGACAACACCCTGCTGGTCCCCAGCAAGCGGAAGGAGTGCTGGAGCACTGCTGCCCCGGAGTACCTCATCGCGCAGGTCAAGGAACGACAGGAGAATTGGTCGTACTTCCGCCCCACGGTGCGCGTGCTCAAGCTGTGGCGCCACGGCGTTCCCACCAAGGTCAAGTCGCTGGTCATGGAGGTGCTCGCCCTGAAGTGCCTCCCCACTGACACAACGCGGCCGCAGGCATTGAAGGCGTTCTTCACCGCCGCTGCGGTCGAGGTCAACTACGGCGTGGTGGACCCGGCCGGGCACTGTGGCGTGATCCAGCCCGACCTCGACACCGAGGCGCTCCGCACCGCCTTGGAGTCCGCGCGTGACATCGCCGAGGAGGCATGTGCGGCCGCAGCCGATGGCGACACCGACGGAGCGGCGTTGCTCTGGCGGGAGTTGTTCGGGGATGACTTCCCGGCCCCGGAGGAGAAGGGTTCGGGGACCGCTGCCGGTTCCTTCCTGTACGTCCCGCGGCCGGTCGTGGACGCGCCCCAGGGCTGACCGATGAACACCAACGGCGAAGTACCCGTTTCCTGGTGGGAGTGCGAGCCCCGGCGCCTGGCTCGTGATCAGCGCGAAGTGGCCGAGC
Source organism: Actinosynnema sp. NPDC023658 (assembly GCF_040639995.1). Classification (NCBI taxonomy): domain Bacteria; kingdom Bacillati; phylum Actinomycetota; class Actinomycetes; order Pseudonocardiales; family Pseudonocardiaceae; genus Actinosynnema; species Actinosynnema sp. NPDC023658. The sequence goes on from NZ_JBFAAX010000050.1 coordinate 6,634, forward strand.
TGTTCCCCGAGCTGACATGGTGCGGTGAAGGAGCTGGCCGCTGGGAAGGGCGGCTGCCCAGGTGGCCGTTCCACCGGCCCGAGCCCACAGGCCTGGCTGAACTGGTCGGGCAGGACGGCATGCCGATCAGGGTGCAGTACGGACATGCCTACCCGATGGTGCCACCGGCGATCTTCCCGCTCGACCCGGAGCCCGAACTGATCGAGTACAGGCAGACCCGGTTCCACGTCATGGGCGATGGCAGCCTGTGCCTGTTGCAGGACTACTCGACGTGGACCGGCCGGCAGTCGGTGACCGAGCTGCTGCTGAAGGCGGCGGGCTGGCGCGTGGAGTACGCGCTGCTCAAGAGCGGTGTCGTCGAATCCATGACGATCAACGGCATCGTCAACGACGCCAGCCGCGATCACCTGGTCGGGCAGGCGCTCGAACAGCTCTCCGCTGGTGGAGGTCAGGCGTGAACGACCTGCTCGTGCTCGTCCCGGGCGAAGCGGCTCGCCGCATGAAGGAAGGTGGTCAGTGGGGCCAGATCACCTTCCGGGTATCGGATCCGGACAACGTCGGCGCCGTGATCGCGGTGTCGGACGGCTCCAACCCTGTGATGCCCACCCCGCTGCATTCCGCCAACCACTTCCTCAGCGCTGGGGACGCCCGAGGGCAGCACCGCTGGTACCGGGCTGCGCCCGCGCTGCACCTCCTGTGGTGGCACGCGCGCAACACCGGCCGGGAGATCTCCCTCAAGGCTTTCAAGGAGAACGTCTTCGGTCGCTGGTTGAGCCCTTCGGCCGTCGAGGACTACGTGGCGTTGACCGTGTCAGCGGAAGCACCGGCTGAGTTCCCGGACATCAACATCCCCGAAATGGTCGCCTGGTACGTCACCCCGGCCGCCGCACGCCCGGTAGCCATAGACGTGGTGTCCGCTGAACACGGCTTTCCACAGCTGGCCGGGCACTGGCCGGTTGGCCACTTGGAAGAGAAGTCGGTCATGCTCGTCGGGGTGGGCAGCATCGGCGGAGCCGCCGCCCACGCCCTGGCCAGCTACGGCGTCGGGCGCATCGTCCTCGTCGACCCTGACCGCCTGCTCAGCCACAACGTGGTGCGCCACGTCTCCTCGGTCAAGCACGTCGGCAGGCTGAAGGTCGACGCGGTCAAGCAGGAACTGGCCGAGGCGTGGCCAGCCACTCACGTGGACGCGCTGCCCGTGGACGTCATCGCTGCGGCGCACCTGATCAGACCTCGTCTTCGGGATGTCGGCGTCGTGCTCTGCACGGCCGACGGCGTGGCAGCGCGTCGTGTCGTCAGCCACCTGGCGCGACGCGCTCGGACTGACGCCATTCTCGCCTGCGTGCTCCAAGACGGCGCGATCGGCGAGATCATCCGGCTGCGCCCCTGGGCCAACCACGGCTGCCTGACCTGCCGTCGCGAGGCGCTCGTAGCCCGAGGAGCGGTGGATCCCGAGCCCGCCCTCGACCTGGGGTACGGCACGGGGACCGCGCACCGGCCGATGACTGCCGTCGGAGGGGACCTGCACCTCGTCGGCCAGATGGCTGCTAAGGCCGCCGCGGCCACGGTGCTGGAACGGAAAGGTCATTCCGACCAGAAATTGCCCGGTGAGCACGCCATCTTCGGGCTGCGCCCGACACTCGGCTGGGCTCCCCCGTTCGACCTGAACCGCAACGGCGACATCCGCTGGCTGCCGCACAGCCCTCCTCGCCTGGGGTGCCCCACTTGCGAAGAGCCGTGAACGATGCCAACCCCGCCGCTGTGCGGCGGATCGTGGTGGCTCCGGACAGCGCCCGAACCATCTGCCGGACCGTGACCGAGGCAGACGACGGTGCTGAGACCGGCGGGATCCTCTTCAGGCGCGTCGAAGACGACGGCACGGCACACGTGCGGCACGCAGGTACCCCTGGGCCAGCGGCGATACGGACCCCGAACTACTTCCTGCGCGACCTCGCGCATGCCCAGCACTTGGCGGAAGCCGCTTTTCGCACTGACGGCAGCATCTGGATCGGTGAGTGGCACACGCATCCCCGTGCGGACGCCGTGCCGAGCCCGCGCGACCTCCTCACCTACTCCACCCTGCTGGCCGATCCTGCGCTCGCTTTCGACGTCGTGCTCGCCATCGTGATCGGCCCCCTTTTGCCGATAGCGACCACCCGTGTTGTGGGTTGGGCCTGCACCACGACGGGGGTGACAGCTGTGCCGATCGAATCCGAAGTCCTGCTCATACCGGAGGAACTTCGAGGTACGTGACCGGGTGAAGCGGGTGGCCCGTCAGCTGTCCACCTCGAACGCCGTGGTGTACCCCCGGTGCCCGCCGAGGTGTTCATAAACGGTGGTGACCCGCGTGCGGTTCCACCTGTGCCCGAGCAGGAGCGCGAGACCGCCTGGGCCTGCCATGAAGAGGTGGATGCGTTCGGTGCTCGGCAATTCGTCGAGTTCCTCGCGGACCAGGTTCCGGATCGCTTCTGCATAGGCGACGGCTTGCCCCGCACCGGCGATGGACTGGTCGTCGCTCCCCCCACCTGGCTGGATGGTGAGCAGGCGGCTGGCTCGGACGCTGTTGTCCTTCAGGTACGCGATCACCGCTGAGGTCGGGTCGACGGCGACCCCGATGGCGACGGCCAGGTCGTTACCGAAGTCCAGTTGTTGTCGTCGGAGTTGCGGTGCGGGGATGGCTGCCTTCCGTGCATCTGTGGACCACAGCTTGCCGCCCTGGAGGTATCGCAGGGTGTGGCCGCGTACACGGGGGAGCGCGGCGCCAACGCGGAAGAACGTCGCTTGGCGCATGGCACCCCCGATGAGGGTGGAGCGCCAACCGTCCCTCTCCAGTGCTGCGGCGGCGTCCATGATCTCCTGCTCCATCCGAGCCCAGTCCGAAGCGCACCGCGGTTGAACGCGAACTTGGGCGTTGTCACCGTCGAACAGATCCACCCAGTTCAGGGCGATGGTGGCGTCCTCGGCATGGGGATCGGCATCTATGGCTTGGACGAGCAAGATCGCTGAGGGGGGCGTCGGGTGTAGGGACTCCACCGTGCTTCGGATGTCCTCCTCGGGGATGATCCGCCTGCCACCGGTGACCCAACTCGCAACGGTGTTCAGCCCGTGCTGAAGAGAGGAGGCACTCCCGTCAAGGCCTGCGGCGACCATCAACGTGCGGACGTGGTCCTCCTCGGCGCTGACCGTCCGCCCGGTGACGAATTGCAGGTGCTCCAGCATCGCGAGCAGTTCGAGGCGGCTTGCACCGACGTGGTCCGCCCATCGGTCCACAGCTCGCCCGGCTGCGCTCGTCAGCTCCGCCTGGCCCGCGTACGGCATCAGCAGGTCGGTGCGGCCGTCGACGTGCCCGAGCAGCGGGTCGGCGTGATCCAGGGCCCGGTTCGTGATCAAGCGCAGGACGGGGGTCGCACCGCTGCCGCTGAGCTTGACGTAGCTGTCGTACATCTTTTGCAATAGCGACTTGCTCCTGCCGGACGTGGCGGTGAGGTAGCCCTCGTTGACCAGGTCGGCCGGGTTGGTCGCCCACTTGACCTGCGCGAGGATGTCAGGCTCCCCGGTGCTGCTGCGCAGGACCACGTCGTCGAAGTTCCCCGCGTCGTTGACCTCCACCTCCACCTGCGAGAAGCGGCGCTCGGGGCCGATCACGCGCATGGCGGCCCCCCACACGAACAGGTCCTGGAACCTGTCCCCGTTGCGTCGAACGCCGGACCTGGACGGTGGACCCGCTGCTGGGCGCTGCCCGTTCATCAAGCCTCCTGTCCTTGCCGTGCCGCTGTCGAGGCACGAGTGGTGGGGTGCGCGCCTCGGTGCGCGACAGTGATCTCGATCAGGCCGTCGGTCCGGTGGACGATGAGGACCAGCGGCTGCTCGTAGGCGATCGACGCCCGCCGTATGGACGTCAAGTCCTGGCCGCTCGTCCCATGCCCTGCCGGGTGGCTGTGCCAGTCGCCCACGTACCCGAGCCACGGGTGTTCGTGCGCGGCAAGTGCCATGCCGAGGGCGGCCTGTGCTGAACTCTCGTCCCTGCTCCAGGAGTTCGTCGTTGCGTTGGGGTCGGGTACCTCGATGGCGTACCGGATGACCACTCGGCCGCTGGCCCACCAGCCCAGCAGCAACCCCCCGGTCTCTCGCGGGTGCGCGGCTGAGGCCAACTCGGAGATCGTGGTCGCTGCGTCAGCGTGCACCTCGGCCTGGGTCTTCCGCGGCTTCATGACGCCGCATCTTGCAGGACGTCGCTGGTCACCGTGCCGATCCGGTTGTAGAGCGGCTCAGGTTGAGGGCGCCGCACGACGGCGATGCTGGCGGGCAGTTCACACGTCAGCAAGGCAGCGTCGACGACGACCTGGTGCGCGAGTTCCGCTGCGGCCACCACCGCGCCTGGTGGCGTTGGCGAAACCGCGCTGCCGCAACCACGCTCTTGGAGCCGGGTGCCACTGTCGAGGCGGGGAAGAGCGGGGAGGTACCTCTCGCCGCTGCGGAGCGGCATCCGGTCCACCCTGAGGACGTCACCATCACGCTGCACGCATGCCGAGACCACCGCGTGCCCCGTCGTACGGCCCATCGACTCGGCCGCCGTCGCCAACAGGCTGCTCGCACAGCCGCTGCCCGTGGCGTCCAGCACCACTTGGTGGTCGCGCACGAGGTCTTCCGCTTCATCCAGGTTGTCAAGACGGCCCCAGGGGACGTGGATGCCGGTGATGTCGGGGTCAACAGCCGTCAAGCACGCCCGTACCGCTTCGGTCTTGGGCCATCCGACGTACCCGACGCCAGCGAGGTGCCGCACCACGTTGCCGGGGCGGAGGAGTTCGCCGTCGACGAGCGTGAGCCTGCGCGCACCCGCCCGGAACAGCGCGTCGGCCGCGAAGGAGCCTATTGCGCCGCAACCGACGATCGCGATCCGAGTGGCCGACAGCTCCGGAGCAGCCGAGCCTGCGCGCATCATGCGCGTCGCAGCGCTGGCATCAGCGCTCTCACAGGCGGTCACCCGGATGGCATTCGACGACTTTCGAACCCTCACCACGAAGATGCCTTGCCTCGTGCCGCGCGCGTAGAGGAAGAGGATGTGCGTGACGGCGCCGATGGCGATCAACCGCTCCACCTCGGAAGCACGAGGGCCGAGCGCGGCGGCAGCGTCGTCCCAAGATCGCAGAGGGCGCGTGATGCAACCGAGATCGGCCACCCACGCCAAGTTGCGGTCCCTGCGCCGTTGCCTTCGCCCCGTGTCGAGGTCGCCGACTCGTCGGCGCTCGTTCGTGATGACGATCGTGTGCGGGTTCGGTCCAGGCCCGGTGCGCACGGCGCGGTCAGGGGTCAAGGTGGAAGCGTCGTAGAGCACCAGCCTGCGATCGGTGTGCTCCTGCTCCAGGTAGCGCTCCAGGTCGCAGTCGTCATCACCGGGCCAGCCGGCCGCGGTCTTGCGAAGCCAGCCACCGATGCGGTCCAGCAGCAGTCCTGGGCGCGACCAGGGGGCCTGGTCGACCGCCCAATCATCCGTCCAGAGGCACAAGGAGCCGTCAGCATTCGCGTGGAACGTGGTCTCGAATGGCGCCCCTGCGTCCAGCAGGACCACCTTGGGAGGCAGGAACGGGAAGGTCCGCCCAGGTCTGATCTCCACACGGGCGATGTGGATCTGGTCAGTCGTTGAGTGGTGCCATCGCACAGGGCCGCGGAGGTGATCACCGTCATCGGTAAACCCGAGCGCCACCAGTTGTTCGCGCCACTGGTCCGCAGCCGCAGCGAAAGGGCTGCTCATGCGTACCGATCCCGTCCCGCCGGCACAGCGGGGGCTCCCTTGACGAGGGCACGACCTGAAGACTTGGTGGACCCGTCGGGGTTGCAGTAGTCGGGTAGCGGGAACACATATTCGGACTCTTCCGTGTTCTGCGTTTCACCCAGCAGGTCCCGCCACTGCACTGCGGACTTGCAAGGGTCCTTTTCTTTGAGCGCCTTCTTCGCCAAGGCAGCCGCTTCAGCGATCCTGTCGGCCGCTGCCTCGATCTGCTCTGCCGTTGCCTTCGTCTTGATCGTGCGATCGTCGAGGGTGGGGTCGTCCGGTCCTTCATCCACGTAATCGGGAAGTCGTTCGGCGATTTCTCCCAGGATCACGGGCAAGTAGCTGGCGACCGTGCTCTCGTCGGGCTGCAGATCCTGGAAGGCGTGGTAGGTGAGTACTTCGAAGTAGTAGCCGCCAGGCTGGTCATCCACCCAGTTTCGCCGAACTTGTCGGATGAGCTTGACCATCCGCACGTAGATGCCGCTCTTCTTGTCGTCAGGGTCGAGTAGGAAGTCTTTGTTCGCGGCTGTCGTGAGTTCGGCCATCTTGATCGGGTTGGTCTCGACCCAGCTCGCCCGCCCGTCGTCTTCGATTTTTTCCGGGATCTGCCAGTGGTCACCCGGGTGGTCCACGCAAGGGCGGGCAATGACGACGTCGACGGACAGGTCGAGGTCGGGAAACTTGATCATCACCGAGCGGTGCTGGCGCTCCACGCGGTCCGGGAAGGCTTCCTCCAGAACTTCGGTCACGTGATCGAGTATGTCTCCAGGGCGCAGCGATGACGTCGCATTGGTCAGCCGGACGAACACGTCGACGTCCTTGACCCGCTTGATCGACACATGCCGACCGTACGACCCGATCAGGAACGTCGATATACCCAGCCGCTTCAAGCGGTCATCGGCCTCCAGCGCCTCGGTGACCTGATTGTGTGCTTCCTGGGCATTCTTTGCGTCATCCTCCGGCTCGATCTGGCTCAGCGCAGCTTTGAAAGACTCGGCCAGGTGTGCCATCGACTGCCCCCTTCCGCTCTGGTGACGCTTGCGATCGGATGAGCGCAAGAGGTGTCACGGTCGAGTGGTTGCATGATGGTAACTCCGGCTTTCAACAATGCAACTGTTGTGACGCTGATCACATGAGCGGATACGCAGGGTGAAGGTGGATGAGGAAGCGGCGTCGGGCAGTCACCTGCTTCTGGTAATGCGGAACCGAGCACCGATAACGACTGCCTCTAGCCATGAGGGTTTCCTGTACGGGTGGGAGATCGATCCAGTACGGATCGACACCTCGACGGTTACGCGTATGAGTCATCGGCGATAATCAGTTGCCGTGCAGTCCGAACTTGGTCCATACCGGCTCTTGGCCGCTCGACATGGGGATGGGCATGAGGATCTTGGCTTGGGCGGGCGATCGCGTCTTCGGTGCCAGGCGCCCACCTGGAGAGCGTGTTCATCGCGGTCCTGTTGATCCCGGTCGTCCCTGACCTGTTCGTCGACTGGCTCGGCGACCCCGGTCGGCCCCAGCGCAATGGTGTGCTGCGAGTGCTGGCCGTGATCACGGTCTTCACCCTCGCGGTCTTGGTCGGTATCGCGCGCAACGCCTGGGTACGTCATCGAGGCGAACGTGCTCGCAGACCTTTCACCCCGCTACCTGCCGCTGATGTCTTGGTCCTGCCGATCAGTGCTCGCTCGGATCCATACCTGCGCAAGCAGCGCCGTGATCGAGCGCCGGAGGTCCCGGAGTTCCTCTGCGCGGAGAGCACGCCCAAGACGGTCGTCGGCGTCTTGACCCCACGAACCGCGCCAATGGCAGACGACCTCGCGGCGGAGTTGGCTGCTGACGGCATCGCGTTCCAGCCCGTCCTGATCGACGACGCGCACAGCCCGGTCGCCGCGGTCGAGGACAGCAACAAAGTCCTCGACCTACTCCGTGCTCTCAATGTCCCTGCCGATCGGGTGCTCATCGATGTCACCGGTGGCAGCGTCCCACTCACCCTCGCGATGATGCGCGTCGCCGCGCTCCTCGGTGCCCGCTGCGTCTACGTGTCCGCTGACGTCGATTCCGACGGTCGCCGCGTCCCCTACAGCCAACGCGGGCACGCCTTCGACCCCCGGGCCATCACGGGTGCCGCCTGACAGCCATACCTGGTCGAGCAACGAGTGGGCGCGGCAGGCATCGACGCCCCGTGTCCCGATGCAGTCAGGTTGTCAGGCGTCGTTGGCAACCTGGAACTATGTACAGCTTTTTGAACCTAGGCCGACGCCTCCTGCTGCGAACCCCGCCGCGGCGAAGCTGATGCGGCGTGTCAGGAGCTCAGGCACGAAACCGGAGTTGGCGTTGCGCAGCGCGTTGCACCGGAAGGGACTGCGCTTCGTCGTGGACCGCTCGCCACAGGAGGCCGCGCAACGCGTGTTCGGACTCGTCGCGATGCGCACCGCACGATCAGCGGTTGATCCCACTCATGCAGGTAGCTGAATCCGGTCCTCGTGCCTGCCAAGGATGGAGGGACGGTCTGTGGTCAGCCGGGCCTCTGTTCCAACCTTCGGCAACGTGCTGAGGAGTCGGAGCACGGCCCTCAACAGGCCTGTGCGGGACGCTCCTGGCAAGAACCGCAGTTGATCGGCACAGCGGAACGTTCCCCGTCGTGACAGGTCAATGCCGTTTCGGTCGCTGCTGCGGAGTTGGAACGGTCAGGCGGGGTCGGCACAGCTGTGCCGACCCCGTTCCGGCCTCAGCTGCCGTGGATCACGGCGCGGATCATGTCTAGGTCGTCCACGCTTACCGGGTTGTCGTGGCCCGGCATCCGTCGCTTGCCCGCTGAGGGAACTCCGGCGGCGCGCAGTGCCTCACCGAACGCCTCGACCTCCCAACCGATACGCCCGGCCAGCTCCGACCGAGCTACCAGGCCGTGCTCGTCTTCGCCGACTACGTTGGCCAGCAGCGTCAGCACTTCGGGTAGTTCGCGTCCTGGCTCGGCGCCTGCGAGCTTTGATGCACTGGCGGTGACCGTGGCGACCTCGTTGGCCAGGCGTGCGGCTGACGTGGAATCGAGCACCGCCAGGTCGTGCTCTCCGTAGGCGTCCCCGGTCAGCGTCCCGGCCTGCTCTTCGCAGCACTCGGCCGCGTTCGCAAGCGGCGCGAATCGCGGTGATGTGCAGCAGGTGCGTGCGCACCGTAACCGCCTCCCCGGCTGACAGTTCGGTCTCACCATCGGCACCCAGCAGGAGGCCGACGCCCTTGTGGTTGGTCAGCAGCTTGGAGGCGTCCATCCCGGCCTTATAGGTGCCAGCGCCCAGGATGGTCTTCGATGCCTGCCAGGTCATGGTCTTTGAGGTTCCCCGATAACCCGAGGCGGTTTTTACCTGGATCGGGTCGGTGATGCCGGGATGGTAATCGGTTCGGCATGGGCTGTGTGCCAGGCTGCTTCGTACTCGTCCGGGCTGAACCATCCGTGGAGTCGTAGGTCCCACCCGAGGTGGCATAGACGTCGACGATCTCCGTAGTGATCGCCAGGTCGTCGCGTTCGCGGCGGAACGGGGCGGCATGGCCAGCCACTCAGCCGTGATTACGTGGACGAGGCGATGCCCAGGATCCGAAGCACACACTCGACCCCGAAGCGGGCCGTGAAGCTGTTCGATCAGCTTCACGACCATCGCCGGGTCGGGTCGAGTTTCGCCGTGAAGAAGCAGACGCGGCCTTAAGGATCTCGTTGGCCCGCTTGAGCTCCGTGTTCTCTTTACGCAGCCAGCGCAGCTCCTCCGACTCGGCTGCGGTGGGCCGGTCGTCCCGCTCACCACGCTAGCCTCGTCCTGCCGGATCCAGCTCCGCAACGCCTCCGGGTGCACGCCCAGCCGCTCGGCCAGACGCCGAATCACCGGCTTGGGCTCCGACTCCCGGTACAACCAGGACCGCACGCGCCCTCAACTCGTCAGAATCCTTCTTCGGTGGTGCCACGGACGACTCCCTTCAGGCCCTACCGGACCATGCCTGGAAAGCCTCCGAGCTATAGGCGACCTCACCTCCGACAACGTTCTGCAATGTGAGTTAGAATTTTTGCGAGCATTATCGAGCTGGCATCCATTCGGGGATGTACTCAGGTTCGCGCGGGTATTCGTCCAGGTCTTCGTGGTAATCCTCGTCGTCGACATCATATGGAAAAGCTGGCTTGATGTCGTAGTCAAACTCTACATCGAATTTGCCTGAGCGATCCATCTTGAAGATCGCGGTATACCAGGCACCCTTGCCTGGTTGAGCGGTCAACTCGCGGAGTTCTTTGAACGCTCGCAGAGCATCGAATGTAGGTACAAACTTTATGGGGGCTTCTACGTTTTGGGTCGTGTACTCAGCTCCGAGGTGGGACTGGGATGACAGCATGTAAATTGTTATGCGTGCAGTGTTCCAGTCGTCGGGCAAGTTCGCCAACGAGGCATCTACAATCTTTTGGTACACATCGCCTGTATCCAGCGTAGGGTTCGTCATACTGTTCATCCTGTCACTTATTCATGAACGACATAAGGTTTGGCGTAGCGTTGCCGAAGGCGTCGGTGACTGTGTACTTTACCTCGAATTCGGTGGGACGCTTGCTATCCTCTGGATACTTTGGATAGATCTCCACATGGACTTTGTCTCCCTTGTTTAGATGATCTCGCCATTCTGTCTCCATCTTATACCAACGTCGTTTTCCTGTACTGTTGAGTTGATCAGCCATAGGCACGATGTTTATCGCTTCGCCTATTCCGCCTAAGCTTGAGGCGAAGAGGTGTCCGCCTTCATCTCCCTGTAAGCGATCGCCTCGGCCAGCGACACGCTGTTGGTATCCGTTTCGCGGGTTCGGTGACGCTGGTATGGTTGCTGCCCCTTCGGCGCGGATCACCCTCGATCGGTCGTCGGTTTCGTAGGTGGCTTTCTCGCCGCTATTAGCGTTTGTTACGATGTATACTGTATCGGGATTTGGTTTATTCAGCTCCTTATTCCAACGTCGAGGGCCGCCGCCTTCTACTTCACGAACCATCTTCTCGCTGGCCGTGGGGGTGTCACTCCCGTTTGAATTATCTCTTGATGTGACGACAGGCTCGGTTTCGACTGCTGGGATGTGTTTGCCTGTCGTGCTGCTATCGCTGCTGGATGAAGACTCGGATCCGAATGGCGATATCTCTACTACTTGGTTTTTCGGCGGTTTCTCGCTGGCTGGCGTTTGGTGATTTCCAGTGGCGGCCTGCTCGTCGGAGGGTTCAGCTCGTTGAATGTCGTGAGCTGTAGCGCTGGTGCTTGCAGTGGTATTAGTGGCGTCGGCGGATGCATAATTGTCGATCTGCTTCGATGGCTGCTCGCTGTCGACCGAGGTGTCGCTCAAAGAGTCCGCAGGGGTTATAGATTGAGGCTCCTCGCGAACCGTCATGTCGACGGACTGGCCTGTCGCGGTACGCGACTCGTTCTCAGCGCCTTCCTGGGATGCTGTTCCACCCGATCTGTCAGTATCGGTGCGGCTGATTTCGACGTCATCAACATCGCGTCTTGTTGTTTCGGGGGACTGGTGGGTGGGGGATGGCTGACTGTTGTCTTCCTCTCTCCCCGTCGAGTGTGCCGGGGAAAGAGCAACCTGAACCCCGCCCTTATCTTCTACCGGGTAAGTGCCGACAGTACCGGGTTCGATAGCAGATGACGCTGTTTTGTCGTCTTCCTCTCTGATTATTGACGGCGATAAGTCCCGTTCCTGGTCTAGCATCCGGTCGCTGTCATTCTCGGGTATTACCTGTGTCAAACCGCTACTGCTGCTATGCTTATGTGTGTCAAGTCCTGACTCGGACGGCGACTCGCCACTTCTTTCACCAGTTTGAAACGAGTGGTTGGAGTTCGACTCACTCAGTGGTTGCTCGCGGTTGATTGCCTTATCACCGTCTACCTTGTGATCCTCTCCAGTATTCGCATTTCCTTCGAGTCCGCCGCCGAACGAGTCAGGCAAAGTTCGTTCGGAGCTCACTGCTATATCGCTATCGGATACCGGAGACGAGGTTTCGAGTGCAGATGATGTTTGCGGGGTTTTAGATGCGTCAGAAGGGCGTGTCTCAAGACTCATCTGAGCTCTCCCGGATATTCAGTACAGCGAGAGGCCATGTCGTGCGGAGGTTCAAAAATTTTGTCGCTTGCAAGAACCGCTCGCTGGGGCTGGCTTGATCACTCAAGCGCGCTACGGCAGACTCGTAAGCGCGATTCCCGGTGATCGTTTCGCGGCGCGGTCGCCACATGTCCGGATGCGCGCGTAGCTGCGTTAGCTGCTCGCGCGTCGTACGGCCGGTTAGCGTCAGACCTCGAGCGCTCCAAGAATTCGTATAATGGTGCTGACCCGGTGAGTCCGTTGTTCGCAACACTCTCAGCACGTCGATCCATCGGAAGCGCCCCGCCTGCCACATCGTCTCCGTGTCGCCGCACGGTGCTTTGCCGTCCAAGGTTTCAATTGCTGCGTCCGCAAGGTGCGTTGCTAGCGCTTCAGGCTGGTAGTATTCCGCTAGACCTATGTACCGGGTATTGATGGCTGCCTGGATACCGTGCGCGACCGCGCATTCCAATGTCCGCCGCCCTACTTCCGCGAGTGTCCGCAGCCACTCGGTGTCCGGGCGTGGGGCGGGTCGGCCGACCAGGTGTGCGACGGTGAGCAGTTCGATCCACAGCACGAACCGCGGTGACTCGGCCAGCCGGCTGGCGAGTCCGATCTCGCGCAGGGTGCACTGCCGGGCACCGCAGGTGGGGCCGCAGACGACGCTGCGTGGGCGCAACACGGGAGGGAACGCAGTGGCGGTCGCGGCTTCACGGCCTTCGCCCAGCGGCACGGCTACCCGGATCGGTCGGTCCATGCCGTCGGTGAAGACGACGGCGCGGCCTGGTGGCAGGGAGACGATGTGGCGGGACTGCTCGTCGTCGAGGTTCATGGTCGCGCCGACGGCGTCGCGGTCGTCCTGGGCGGGTAGCCGGTGGATGATCTTGAGTGCGGTGTTCTTGATGACGTCGGGGACGATCTTGGCGGGGATCTGCTCGGCGATGACGATGCCCTCGCCGTAGGAGCGGATCTCGGCCAGCAGCGAGGTGAACAGTTCGACGGCGTGGGCGGCGGGTGTGCCTTCCTCGGTGCGTTTGAGCAGGCGGTGGGCTTCTTCGATCACGGTGACGTGCCGCAGGACCACCGCGCCGGGGGTGCGTCTGGTGCGCAGGTGCTGGTGCAACCTGATCAGCACCGCGCCGATGAAGAAGGCCTTGTCCTGGTCGTTGCCGACGTCCTCGATCTCCAGGACGACGTTGCGGCGCAGCAGTTCGGCGACGTCGAGGGGGTGGCCGCCTTCGAAGAATCGGCCGGGGGTGCCCAGGCGCAGGGCGCTGAGGCGGACGTCGATGAAGCCGCGGACGTTGTCGGTGATCTCCTTGCCGTAGCCGATGCCTTCGACCACTTCCATGGCGGTGCGTTGCAGGTCGGCCAGGGTCGGGTAGCGGGGGGTGATGCCGGGCAGGCGGGACTCGTTTAGGACGGTGTCCCAGCCGAGGTCGGTGTAGCAGCGGGTGAGGGCGTGGCTGAGGACCTGGGGGAAGGGCTCGTCGGCGTCGAATGCGGCCAGGAACAGGGCTCGGACCAGGTCGATGTGGGTCTGGATGGGGAAGCCGGGTTCGGGTTCGAGGGGGTTGAGGCCGACGGGGAGGGCGTCGGGGTCGCCGGGGCGGATGACGACGACCTGGTCGCCGCCGATGCGGCCGGCCATGGCGGCGTACTCGGCCTTGGCCGGTTCGATGACCAGCCAGGGCACGTCCGAGTGGTGGAGTTGTTCAAGCAGGTGGCGGACGGTCTGGGATTTGCCGCCGCCGGTTGCGCCGGCGACGAAGGTGTGCCGGTTGAGCGTGGCCGGGTCCACGCCGAACGGGCCGGTGGGCTGGTCGGCCTCGTCGAGGACCTCGCCTAGCCGGATCGGACCGTCGCGTTCCGGCGTCACGTCGAACGCCGCTGGCTCAACCAGTCGGATGCCCGGCAGTTCCTTGCGCGGTGGGCGGGCCACGGCGGCTAGCAGTTCGGCACCGGCGGTGAAGGGGGAGCGCGGGGCGTCCCCGTCACCGGCCACCGAGTCGGATGCCGACTCGAACGTCCCGACAGCGGTTCCCGGGACCAGGGCGTAAGGCAGTTCGTCGAGTTCGCTGGCGCCGCACAGCAGCGCGGCGGCCCGGCGGGCGCCGATTTCGGTGACGCCGCCGACGAGCACGTGGACGTTCCACATGCCGCCGGTCCGGGCCCGGCTTAGCTCCCGATAACGGGCTTGGGCGCGCTCCAGGGCGACCTTGTCCGCCTCGGAGTTCTCCTTCTGCCGCATCCTCGGGATCAGATTGGACAGGTGCAGTAGCTCGCGGTCCACCACTGGCGCGGGCAGCGGTTCGGCGACTACCAGCCAGGCGAACGGGTCGCGCAGGTGGGTGACGTAGTCGTCGAACCCGCCCCGTGCGCCGCTGTCCTCCGCCGTCCACAGCGGATCGACCCGACCGGGGCACCTGATCCAGTGTGGGAAGTCGGTCATGTCGATGTCGGTGCTCTCGCCGGTCGACCCAGGCGGGTATAGCAGCGGCCCGCCGCCTTTGCCGGCGGGCGGGAAGTAGGGCCGTCCGCCGACCAGGAACCTCAGCCGGTCTTCGCCGGGCAGTCGGCACCACGCCACGGCGATCGCGGCGCCGGTGTCACCGGACAGCTCAGCGTGCGCACCGGACAGCGCAGCGAATAGCTGCGCTGGCACCGGGTCTGGTACCGCCGGGTCGTCCGGTAGGCGCGGGGCGGACAGCACCTGGTGCCAACTGAACCCTTCGAGGAGGCTCACGGCGTCAGCTCCGCGGGGACAGTGCCACGCGGTCCAGCAGCGTGATGCCGGGGTTGCAGTCCCCGACCACTACGCGCCGTCCCGACGGCGGGTTCTCCACCAGGACGAAGGCGGTGGTGGGCAACGACTGGATGGTCGTGGGTTCCACGGCGAACTCGTAGACCCGGGCCTGCGTGGTGCCGCGGTTGGTGGACTCGGTGGTCGACTCGTTCACAGACGTCGACCAGTTGCGGGTCAACGATTCGGTGAACGAGGTCGAGGTCGAGGTGCTGGAGTTGCCGCCGACGGTGTCGGCGAACCAGTGCGCCACGTCCTTGTTCCACGACCGGCCCTTGGTCGTGGAGGTGCTGACCGTTTCGCTGGTGCCCTTGGCGGTGCCTTCGGTCTCCGTGGTGCCTGCCGTAGTGGCGGTGCCGACTTGGGCGGTGACCTGGCTGAGCACGAACTTGTGCCCCCGGCCGATGAACTCCGCGGCTGCGGCGGCGTCCTGGGCGTTGCCCAGGCGCATCAGGATCGCGGCGCTGTCGGAGCTGCCCAGCAGCTCCTTGAGGTCGCCGCGCAACCGCTCCAGCAGCAGGATCAACCGCACGCCGACCCGACGGCAGTGCCTGGCCAGCGACTCCAGGCCCTCCAGCCCGATGTCGTCGGCACCGACCACGAACAGCACGCGGTCGCCGCCGTCACGCAGGTCGCGCACGTCGTGCAACAGGCGATGGAACACCACCCGGTCCAGGAAGTCCTTGCGCCGGGACTGCTGGTGCGTGGTGGCCGCCACCGCGAGCCCGCCGGAGGTCCACAGCTCGCTCAACGGCGCGGCATCGGGACTCGTCACCTCGTCCTTGGCCAGCAGGCCCAACGAACTGGCGAGGAATTGGAGTTCCTGCTGCACGCGCTCGCCCTGGCCGATGGTGTCCACGGCCGAGGTCAGCCGGGTGATCTCCTCGGTGCTCAGGGTCTCGTCGGAGCCGATGTCATAGGTGCGGCGTAGCACCTCCAGCCCGGCGACGATCCGGCGGAAGGTGGGGTTGTCCGTCAGCCGGCGCAAGACCGTCTCCAGCAGGTCGGTGTCGAGGGCGCGCAGGTCGACGTGATCGCCGGGGCGGCGCAGAGTGTGCACGGCCTGAGCCAGCACATCGGCTGCCTCGTCGGGCTCCAGACCGGCCAACACGCCGTACCGGTTGGCGTGCGTGGGCAGGTCTACCTGGGTGATCTGGTGGCCGCGCTCGTACAACAGCCCCGCCAGTGCGCTGGACACGTACTGCTCACTGAAGTCGACCACTGTCAGCTTCGTGCCCGCCTGGGCCAGCGAGCAGCCCAGCGTGGCCAACAAACTGGTCCAACCTTCGACCGTGCCACCGAACACGTCCACTCGGCTCGGCCCCGACCGCAACTGCAGCGGGTGCCACAGTTGCGCCGCTGCTTGACGGGCCCACTCGGCCTGGTCGTGCGCGGCGATCCGGGCCTGCCAATCGTGCTGGGCCTGGAGGAACTGGTTGTATCGGACTTCGCGTTCCGTCTTCGCCTGCGCGACGGCGGACTTGATCTGCGAGTTCGGCACGACGATCGGTACGACGACGAACGCCACGATACCGGCCGCCAAGGCGACGAAACCCAGGGTGGTAGAGCCGAACGACAGCACGATCCATGCCGCAGCAGTGATCCCCAAGCGCTTGGGCAGCTTCTTCTTGGCAATCGCGACCTTCTGCCGTAACGCAGCCACATCCGGCTCCGGCGGCTCGTACCAGACCGGCATCCGGTCGGACTCGGGGCTGCGTGAGATCGGGGCGGGCGGTACGTACTCCCAGCCCCATCGCTCCTGCGGCACGAAAAGACGATCAGCCAGCACCATGCTGGTCGAACTGGTCAAGACAACCTCCTGCCGGATGCGGCCCTGTGAGGCCGGCCGCGCAAACGACTCGCCCAACGCCTGGGCAGCTCAAGCAGCCGGTTACGTCGACAACCGGCCGGTGCATGTATCGCGTTACGAACGGGCTAATATTCTTGTTGCCGTGGAAACGTGAGACTAATTCCGATTCGGGTGTGCGCGTGTTTGAGCTGCTTGTTCTTATTCGTTCCGCCTTCTGGGTGACGCGGTTCAGTCTGCTTGCGAAGGTTTTGTACCACACGTCTTCGTGGGTGTTGCCGATTGTCTTGGCGGGGCGTGTATCTGTAATCCGTATTCTTGCGGTTGGTCGATGTGAGTTGTTCTCAGAATTGAGGCTGTTGGTTGCGCCTCCTCCCTGAAGCGCACCTCGATCTGCACGTACTGCTCTTGTGCTACTCCTGTAGTCGTCATGGGAACAAGTGGCTGGAGGTCGGCGCTTATGCGAGTCCGCGCCGCAGGGTGTCGCGGACTTCGCGGGCTGCGTCAGTGCCGCACCCCAACGCCTCCCTCAGTCGGGTCGCGGATGGGTCCGCGTGCAACCGTCCATCGGCGATCATCTGTTGGGCGCGGTCTACAAGCAGGGCAAGTCGGTCCTCGGCAGCCCGGCGCTGCGCAGCTCCGGCAGTGGGCGGATTTTGCCTGTACTCCACGCTGGTGGGGGTAGGAGTGGGGCCTACCGGTAGGCCGTGGTCGAGGTCGGCGAACGCCGTCCAGATGATCGGCAGCACTGCCACGGCGCCGACCGCGACCAGTGGGCCGATGGCGTGGGCGAGGAGCTGCATCGGGTCGAACCGCGTCCACGGCACTGAGACCCACGGCAGGTACGGCCACACGTTGAGCGTCAGCGTCACCGTCAACGCGCCGTACTCGACCACCGCCAGGTGTGGGTGGTGCAGCACCTGGCCGCGGGTCGCCAGGAAGGCCCGCGCCCCGACCACCACCAGCAGCACCGTCGAGATCACCGGCTCAACTGCCCAGGCGCCCCACCACGCGGCGGTGCGTTCGACCATGCCTCGTGTGAGCGTGTGGTGAACGCCGGTGGTGGACCACGCCAGCGCCCCGACCAGTGCCGCCAGCGCTGCGGCGGTGAGCACCAGGCGCAACCGCGATGTCTGCCAGGCCCGAGCGGCTGGGTCCTGGGCGAGGGCGTGGAGGCGGGCGGCTTCGGCGGCGCGCTTGCGGCTGCGCCGGACCCGGTTGGTGTCCACCAGCAGCGGCGCGGCGTCGGCCTGCAACTCCAGCAGGACGTGGGCCTCGTCGACTTCGGCACGGAGGTCGCGGACCCGCTTGGTGGCCGGTGCGACAGCGGGTGGAGCCGGGTCGGCTGCGGCCGGGGCGTGGGCGGCGACATAGTTCTCCAGTTCGGCCACGGCGCGCTCCACGTCGTCGTCGTTCGGCTCGGGGAAGGACATGGAGGTGTTCATCGCTGCACTCC
>NZ_JBFAAX010000051.1:0-24403 GCF_040639995.1 Actinosynnema sp. NPDC023658
GCGCTCGGCGCGGACCGCGGCGGCTCCGGCGGCCCCGCCCCGGGCAGCGTGACCAGCCAGTTCCAGGCGCCCAGGTCGGTGACGCCGCAGTCCGGCATGATCGGCGCCGCGCCGATGGCCGCACCGCCGCCCGTCGCCGGCGGCGGTGGTGAGAAAGACCGCAACCGCCCCGGTTACCTGGAGGACGACGACAACGTCTTCGGCATGGACCGCAAGGCCGCACCCCCGGTGATCGGCCTGTGACCGAGCGCGTCTTCCGGCTCAGCGAACTGGAGTTCTTCCTGCTCTGGCAGGCGGTCCACCGCGACGCCCACCCGGTCCCGCTCGGCACCAGGCACTTCGGCCACACCCAGCAGGAGCGGGACGGGCTGGTCGAGACCGCGTCCCGCGACCTCGCGGCCCGCGGTCTCGGCACCGTGCAGCGGCCGGACGAGGAGTTGTACGGCCTGCTGCGCGGCCTGGCCGAGTTCGAGGTCGGCCTGGAGGTGTTCTTCACCGTCCGGGGCGCCCAGGCGCGCGGCCTGGCCACCGCCGCGTGGCACGGCGCGTTCGCGGGCAGGCTCGGCAACCAGGTGCAGGTCGCCGGGTTCAGGCCGACCGCGCTGGCCGCCACCACGGTCAACACCCTGCCGCCCGCGCCGCCCGGCGGCGGCCGTTCGGTGAACGTGCGCTGGGACGACTACCTGGCCGCGGGCCGGGCGGGGGAGAGCGACGGCAGCGAGGGGTTCCTCGACGCGCTGCGCGCCGTCGGCCTGCGCGAGCCGGAGGCCAACACCCTGATGCGCGCCGTGACCACGCGCAGCGGCGGCGGCCAGGTCGGCGTGATCGCCCGCAACCGCGCGGGCTACCTGCACCCCACCGGCGCGGTCGTGTCGTGGCTGGACACCACCGAGGGCCGGTACCTGGTGCGCCGGCACGACGGGTGGCTCGTCGTCGCGCCCACGGACGCGTCCCGGCTGATCTCCGCGGTCGAGGGACTGGTGGCGGGCGCCGGCCGGAACTGACCCGGTGTGTGGATGACGACTGTGGTTCCCGGCCGTCCGATCGGCTAGGAACTTCAGGTATGACCGAGATGCGTGCCGGCACCGCCGCCGGCGAGGCGGAAGTCCTGTGGCGACCGGACCCCGACCGGGTCCGCGAGAGCAGGATGACCGCGTTCCGCTCCTGGCTCGCTTCGTCGAAGGGCCTCGACCTCCCCGACTACGAGTCGCTGCGGGAGTGGTCCACCTCCGACCTGGAGGGGTTCTGGGGCGCGATCGCGGAGTTCTTCGACGTGGCGTTCCACGACGCGCCCACGCGCGTCCTGGAGGCCCCCGTGATGCCCGGGGCGTCCTGGTTCCCCGGCGGCACGCTGAACTACGCCGAGCACGCCCTCAGGGGGCCGGACGCGGACCTGGCGGTCGTCTTCCACCGGGAGGACGGGCTGGCGTCCCAGCTGACGTACGGCGAGCTGCGCCGCCGGGTGGCCGCGGTGCGGGCCGGGTTCGTCGAGCTGGGCGTCCGCCCCGGTGACCGCGTGGTCGCGTTGGTGCCGAACACGCCGGAGGCGCTGATCGCGTTCCTGGCGGCGGCGTCGCTCGGCGCGACCTGGTCGTCGTGCTCGCCGGACTTCGGCGCGCGGGCGATCGAGGACCGGTTCGCCCAGATCTCACCGACCGTGCTGGTGGCCGTCGACGGGTACCGGTACAACGGGCGGGCGTTCGACGTGCGGCCGACGGTGGAGAAGCTGCGGGAGGGGATCGGGTCCCTGCGCGCCACCGTGATGATCGACTACGTCGGCGGCACGCCGTTGCCCGGCGCGGTCACGTGGGAGTCCCTGCTGGCCGACCACGCGGACGCCCCGCTGGTGTTCGAGCCGGTGCCGTTCGACCACCCGCTGTGGGTGCTGTACTCGTCCGGCACCACCGGCCTGCCGAAGGGCATCGTCCAGGGGCACGGCGGGATCGTCCTGGAGCACCTGAAGATGCTGGCGCTGCACAGCGACCTCGGTCCGGGCGACCGGTTCTTCTGGTTCACCACGACCGGCTGGATGATGTGGAACTTCCTCGTCTCCGGCCTGCTGGTCGGGTCGACCGTCGTGCTGTTCGACGGCAGTCCGGCCCACCCCGACCTCACCGTCCTGTGGCACCTGGCCGAGCAGCACCGGGTGACGTACTTCGGCACGTCCGCGCCGTACATCCAGTCGTGCCTGAAGGAGGACCTGCACCCGGCCGAGCGGTTCGACCTGACGGCCCTGCGCGTCGTCGGCTCGACGGGCGCACCGCTGACCCCCGAGGGCTTCCGCTGGATCGCGTCGGCCGTCGGCCCGGACGTCCAGATCGCGTCCGTCTCCGGCGGCACCGACCTGTGCACGGCGTTCGTCGCCGCCGCCCCCGACCTGCCGGTGTGGCTGGGCGAGCTCTCGTGCCGCGCGCTGGGAGCCGCCGTGGAGGCGTACTCGGAGGCCGGCGTGCCGGTGGTCGAGGAGGTCGGTGAGCTGGTGATCACCAAGCCGATGCCGTCGATGCCGGTGTTCTTCTGGGGCGACGAGGACGGCTCGAAGCTGCGCGAGGCGTACTTCTCCACGTTCGAGGGCGTCTGGCGGCACGGCGACTGGATCCGCGTCACCGGTCGCGGCTCGGCCGTCATCTACGGCCGGAGCGACTCCACCCTGAACCGCGGCGGCGTCCGCATGGGCACCAGCGAGTTCTACCGCGTCGTGGAGGGCCTGGCGGGGGTGGCCGACTCGCTGGTCATCGACACCTCGGGCGCCGGTCGGACCGACGGGGAGCTGCTGTGCTTCCTGGTCCTGGACCCCGGCGTCACCCTGGAATCCCTGGAACCGCGCCTGAGGACGGAGCTGAGGACCAACCTCTCCCCGCGCCACGTGCCGGACCGCTTCGTGGCCGTGGACGAGATCCCGCGGACCCTCAACGGCAAGAAGTGCGAGGTCCCGGTCAAGAAGATCCTGGCGGGCGCCGCGCCGGAGCGCGCGGTCAGCCTGGACGCCCTGCGCAACCCGGCGGCCCTGACCCCATTCCTGGACCTGGCACGAGATCTACCTCACCCCGTCACCCCCTGACCAGCGCGCGAACGCCCCCCTCACCCCGCCTGCACCGCCCCTGACCAGGGGTGATGCGGTTAGGAGGGGGGCGTTTTGCTAGAGCCCCGGGGGCATGTGTAATCTATGCGTCGTAGCCGAGGGCTCCGGGAGGCTTCGCCTAGTCTGGTCTATGGCGCCGCACTGCTAATGCGGTTTGGGTTTACCGCCCATCCCGGGTTCAAATCCCGGAGCCTCCGCAACACCCGGCTTCGGCCGGGTGACAACTGAAGAACGATGCGCTCGTAGCTCAACGGATAGAGCATCTGACTACGGATCAGAAGGTTGCAGGTTCGAATCCTGCCGAGCGCACCAGCTCAGAGGCCCGGTGGAGAATCTCCACCGGGCCTCTCACCGTATTTGTGACCACAGTTCACTTCTCGGTGCACGCTCTCGATCGCCTTGATGCAAGCGCCGGTCGTCACAACCCTTCGCTGACCCGGCGTTCGACGTGTGCCGAGGAGCGTCGGATCATGGCCCTCGCGGCTGTTCGCTAGATCACATCAGTCCGGTCGGACCACGATTGGCAGCCTCCCGGTGCATGGTCCAGTGCTTCGCGATCCAATCCAATTGGCGCATGGTGAGTTGCACGTGGGGATCTCCTCGCCTCACAGGGCGATCACGTCACCGGCCTGTGGGAGCTTGTGGTTCGGACGGCGAGCATCAACCCCGCGCCCCGTTGTTCGTCCACCCGCACGTCTTCCCCCACGATGACGGAACCCTTCCGGAGGAGGTCATCGCCACGTGCCCGCGCGGCGTTCCGCAGAGGTGGTCGGGACCGCCGGATCAGTAGCGGACGTCGCTCTGCAACAGCGGGGGATAGGTGGTGGAGGGTTCGCCGTCCACGGTGGAGCCCGCGAATTGCAGCATCGCGCGCGTGGGACCGTGCAGCGAGGCCGGGTAGGACAGGGGTGGTCGGGAGACCTCGTCCAGGGAGCGCAGGTGGTCCTCGCCCAACGTGACGTCCAGGCCCGCCAGGTTGTCCTCCACGTGTGCCACCCGACGCGCCCCGATGATCGGCACGACGGTGCCCGGACGCGCGCGCAGCCACGCCAGGGCGACCGCCGCCGGTGACGTCCCGAGCCCGTCCGCCACGGCGCGCACCACGTCGATGATCGAGTGCTGCTCCTCGCTCGGGCCACCGACGAACGCCGCTCGCGCCGAGTCGACCGCCTCTCCCCGCCGGTACTTGCCGGTCAGGAAGCCGTTCTTCAACGGGCTCCACGGCACGAGCGCCATGCCCTGGTCGAGCGCGAGCGGCGCGAGCTCGGTTTCCACCGCGCGGGCCAGGAGGGAGTACTCGACCTGCAGCGCGATCAACGGGGTCCAGCCGCGCAGCACGGCCATCGTCTGCGCCTGGGCCGTCACCCAGGCCGGCGTGTTGGAGAACCCGATGTAGCGGATCTTCCCCGACCGGACCAGGTCGTCGAGGGTCCGCATGGTCTCCTCGACCGGGGTGTTGCGGTCTCAGTTGTGCAGCCAGTACAGGTCCAGGTAGTCGGTCCGCAGGCGGCGCAGCGTGTCGTGCAGCTGGTGCACGATCGACCCACGGCCGGCTCCACCGCCGTTCGGGTCGCCGGGGAACATGTTGACGAAGAACTTCGACGCCAGCACCACCCGGTCACGTCGCCCGGGCCGGGCGGCGAAGTGGTCACCGAGGATCTTCTCGGAGTGGCCGTTGGTGTAGAAGTTGGCGGTGTCGACGAAGTTCCCGCCGCGGTCCAGGTACGCGCCGAGGATCCGCTCGGACTCCTCCACGTCGCACCCGGCGGCTCCCGGGTCGTCGCCGAAGGTCATCGCGCCGAGCGCGAACGGGCTGACCCGCAGGCCGGAACGGCCGAGGGTGACGTAGTGGTCGAGCGGCATGGCGTGCTCCCTGGGACGTCGGATCGGACTTCCCCAATCCCACCGCGCCACCGCAGTCGTCGAGTAGACCGATACGCCCGACCTCTTGCCTGATCCTGCCGACTTCGCCCGGATCGGGCTTGTCGCGAACCGCCGGCGGTGTTTCCGTGGACGGGTGCGCACCACCACCGCCCTGCTCGCCGAGATCTGCGACCTCATCACCACCCACACGCGCCCGGACCTGCGGACGTCCGTCGACGGCCTGCTGCTGTCCCGGGTAGACGCCGCCCCGCCGGACTACTCGTTGACCGAACCGCTGCTGGTGGTGATGGCCCGGGGTGCCAAGAGGCTCCTGCTCGGTGACCAGGTCCACGAGTACCGGGCGGGCCAGTACCTCGTCGTCACGGCGGACCTGCCGGTCACCGGCCACTACCTCGACACGCCGTCGCTGGGGCTGGGGCTCGTGCTGCGACCGGCCGTCCTCGCGCAGCTCCTGCTGGAGGCGCCCGGCGCCCGGACGACGACCACACCACCCGCGATGGCGACCGGTGAGGCGGCCGTCGACCTGCTCGACGCCGTGGCCCGCCTGCTGCGCCTGCTCGACCACCCGGCGGACGCCGCGGTGCTCGCGCCGCTGGTCGTGCGCGAAGTCCTGTGGCGCGTGCTGACCGGTCCGGCCGGCGGCGTCGTCCGGCAGATCGGCCTGGCCGACAGCAGCCTGTCGCACGTCAGCCGCGCCATCCGGTGGATCCGCGACAACTACGCCGAGCCGATGCGCGTCCCCGACCTGGCGCGGCTGGCCGGGATGAGCCCGTCGGCGTTCCACCGGCACTTCCGCGCGATCACGGCGATGAGCCCGCTGCAGTTCCAGAAGCGCATCAGGCTCCAGGAGGCGCGCTCGCTGCTGGCCACCCGCCCTGGTGACGTCGCCGGCGTCGGCCACCTCGTCGGCTACGACAGCCCGTCCCAGTTCAACCGCGAGTACCGCCGGCTGTTCGGCGCACCGCCCGGCCGGGACGGTGCACTCCTGCGCGGCGACGCCGTGCCGCACCTGCCCTGGGGTCGCTTGCACCGTGGAGCGACGGGCCGTGATCGGTGACGTCGTAGCGCTCGTGGTCAAAGATTCTTGACATCGTGTCAATCAGTGCTTACCTTGGCGATGTCAAGTTTTCTTAACATGGAGTGTGCGCGATGTCGTACGAGGAGAGAGGGAACCTGGTGTACCTGGTGGTCAGCGCGCTGACCTACCTCGGGTACGTCGCGGTCGTCCTGGGACGGGCCGGCGGTGGGCCGGTGGCCGACGTCGCCTACGTGGCACCCATGTTGTGGTCCATCGGCCTCTCCGTCGGGCTGGCGATCGTCGGGCGCGTCGCGGTGGAGATCGCGAAGCCCGGCGGGAGCTTCAAGGTCGACGCGCGGGACCGCGACATCAAGCGGTTCGGTGAGCACGTGGCCGGGGGAGTGCTCGGCGTCGGCATGGTGCTGCCGCTCGTGCTGGCGCTGGTCGAGGCGCCGCACTTCTGGATCGCCAACGCGATCTACGCGGTGTTCAGCGCGTGGGCGGTCTTCGGGGCCGCGGTCAGGTCGGTCGCGTACCGCCGGGGGTTCTGAGGTGGGCAAGCCGACCCGGATCACCAACTCCATCCGCGCACTCCGCTTCGCGCACGGCGAGATGACGCAGGCCGAGCTGGCCAGGCGCCTCGACGTGACCCGCCAGACCGTCATCGCCATCGAGCAGGGCCGCTACTCGCCCTCGCTGGAGATGGCCTTCCAGATCGCCCGGGTGTTCAAGGTGCCGCTCGGCGACGTGTTCCAGTACCCGGAGGACGACTCATGAGAGCCATGACCCAGGACGCGTACGGCGTCCCCGAAGAAGTGCTGCGCCCGACCGATGTCGAGAAGCCGACGGCCAAGCCCGGCGAGGTGTTGGTGCGCGTCGCGGCCGCCGCCGTCTCCGGCAGCGACTGGCACATCCTGCGCGGCCTGCCCTACGCGGCACGGCCGGTGGTCGGGCTGCGCCGGCCGCGCAACCGGGTGCCCGGCCTGGAACTCGCCGGCACGGTGGAGGCGGTCGGGCCTGGCGTCACGACCGTGAGAACAGGCGACGAGGTGTTCGGGTGGTGCTCCGGCGCGTTCTGCGAGTACGTCGCCGTGCCCGCGGACCAGGTGACGGCCAAGCCCGCCAACCTCACGCCGGAACAGGCCGCGGCCGTGCCGATCGCCGGGTTCACGGCGTTGCAGGCGGTCCGGGACGCGGGACGGGTGCGGGCCGGGCAGGAAGTGCTGGTGCTGGGCGCTTCGGGCTGCGTCGGCACGTACGCCGTGCAGCTCGCCAAGCACTACGGCGCCGAGGTGACCGCGGTGTGCGGCGCGGCGAAGGCGGAGATGGTCGCGGAGCTCGGCGCGGACCACGTGCTCGACTACGCGGCCGGGCCGTTGACCGCGAGCGGGTTCGACGTGGTTCTCGACCTCTACGGCAACCCGTCCCTGCGCACCCTCAAGCGGCTGCTCGAGCCGGGCGGGACGGTCGCGCTCGTCGGCGGCACGGGCGGTCGGTGGTTCATGGGCACCGACCGGTGGTTGCGCGCGCTGGTCGCCGCGCCGTTCCTGGGGATCAAGGCACGGCCGCTCGTGCACAAGGACCGCCTGGACGACCTGGTGCTGCTGCGCGACCTCATCGAGGCCGGTGCGGTCAAGCCCGTGCTCGACCGCACCTACCCGCTGGCCGACGCCGCCGCCGCGATCGAGGACGTGCGGCGTGGCCGGGTGCGCGGCCACGCCGTCGTCACGCCCTAGTCACCACCGCGACGGCGCGGGCGGCGGCACGACGGCCGGCCGGTCGTCGCAGGTGATCGTGTTCGGCAGCATCCACGGGGCGAGCCAACCGTCGTTGCCGCCGAGGTCGACCAGCGCGAACTCCGAGCCGGTCGCCGGGAAGTTGAACGCGCCGCAGTTGTTCACCGGCACCGCGCCGACGTTGCGGGCGTCCACGTTCTCGAACGACGCCGACCCGGCCGCCCGCGCGCTCACCACCGACGTGCCCGTGCCGTCCACCCGCACGTCCTGGAAGTGCAGGTTCCCGATCGAGTACCGGTCCTTGACGGCCCACTCGCTGACCAGCATCACCGCGTTGTAGGTATTGTCCAGGAAGTGGTCCCCCACCACCCGCACGTCGGCGTCGATGTCGCGCTCCAGCGCGTAGAACCAGATCGCGCCGAGGCCGATCTTCCAGTTCAGCTCGTGCGTGCCGGCCCGGACGGTGGTGTTGTCGGTGATCCGGACCTGCCCGGTGAACGGTTGCGCGCCGAACCGCGACCCGAGGTGGATGCCGCTGCCCTCGCGCACCGGGTCGGCCACCAGGTTGCCCACGACGGCGTTGTCCGTGCCGCCGTACAGCGCGATCCCGTTGGCCAGCACGGGAGACTGGACGGTGTTGCGCTCGAACCGGTTGCGCGCGTCCTGCCGGTGCTCGGACCACATGGCCAGGCCGTCGTCACCGGTGTTGCGGAAGAAGTTGTTGCGCACGACCGAGTCGGTGACGCCGGTGTGGAAGTTCATCCCGTCGGCCACCTGGTCCACGACGGTGTTGTCGGTGATCGTGACGTTCGACATCGGTCCGTCGAACCACAGGCCGACCTTGGTGTGGTGGATGTGCAGGCCGCTCACGGTGGAGTCGCTGAGGGCCCCGCCGACGCCGTTGACCTGGTCGGTGTCGACGCGCTCGCGCACGTCGCCCTCGATGGCGAACCCGCGCAGGTGGACGTTGCGGCTGCCGCCCTCGGCCGCCGGCTTGCCGTAGAACCCGACGCCGGTGTGGACGGAGCCGTCCGGCGCGGGTGCGGGCAGGGCGACTTCACGGCCCTTGATCACGGTGTGCCAGTTGCCCGCGCCCTCGACGGTCACGTCGTCCACGACGACGTGCCGGTCGACCCGGAACGTGCCCGGCGGCACGTACACCGGCAGCCGGTGCCGCTTGGCGAACGCGATGGCGCGGTCGAACGCGTCGGCCGACTCGCGCCGTCCGGTCGGGTCCGCGCCGAACAGCAGCACGTTCGCCGCGACCGGGTTGACGTGCGGCGCGGGCACGAGCTCGGAGTCGAGCAGGTCGATCACGGTCCACGCGGCGTTCGTGCCGACGGGCGCGGTGAGCCGGACGCGGTCGCCCGCGCGGTAGGTGCGGTCGAGCCTGAGGCGCTGCTCGTCGTAGAAGTGGCTGGGGCGGAACGGCTTGGTGACGACCGGCGCGGGGGTGGTCTGCGCCGGCACGCACGAGCACTCGGTGATCCACCAGTCCGGGTGCAGCAGGTCGGCGCCCGGGTCGTTGGTGAACGGGTACTGGTTGTACAGCCACGCGTACTGCGAGGTGAGCGTCATCGTCCGGCGCTGCTTGCCGTTGACCGCCACCTCGAGCGGCGCGGTGATGCCGCCGCCGCCCGGGGCGTCCGGGATGCTGTAGCGGACGGTGATCGCGTCGGCGGCCCGCGGCAGGGTGAACTCGACGTGCTGGCCGGGCGCGAGCCGGACCGCCTTCCGGCCGGACGCCTCGGACGGCAGCGCGTACGCCGTGCGGTCGGGCCCGATGACCGTGCCGGTCGTGGTGGCGTTCTCCGCCTCCTGCTCGACGAACGGCACGTCCGCGCCCCGGCCCGCGACCAGCGCCGGGTCCAGCGCGGCGCGGGTGACGACGGGTGCGGGCGGCGCGGCGTGGGCGGTGGCGGTGACGACCCCGAGGGCCGCGGTCGCCGCCGTGACGACCGCGAACCACCGTCTGGCTCCGGCTGTGCTCCGCACCATCGGGAACTCGTTTCTCTCGCGTCGGCAGGGCGTGGTGACCCTAGGCGTGCTGTGTGCCGAATCACAAGAGCTTGTCGAGTAATTTCGTCGATCTGTCAATCACTTGCGCGAGCCATCCGAAGGCTTGCGCGGGCTTGCCGAAATCAGGCCAGCTCCGCCAGCACCCCGTCGGTGAACGGCGGCCACGCCGCCACGGCCCACTCGCCGAACCTCCGATCCGTCAGCGCCACGCACGCCACGCCGGCGTCCGGGTCGACCCACAGGAACGTGCCGCTCTGCCCGAAGTGCCCGACCGTGCGCGGCGAGCTGGCGGAACCCGTCCAGTGCGGCGACTTCCCCGCCCGGATCTCGAACCCCAGACCCCAGTCGTTGTCCTTCTGCAGCCCGTAACCCGGCAGCACCCCGCGCAACCCCGGGAACGCCACCGCCGTCGCCTCCGCCACCAGCTCGGCGGACACCAGCTTCGGCGCCTGCACCTCGGCCGCGAACCGGACGAGGTCCGCCACCGTCGACGTCGCGCCGGCGCCCGCCGAACCGTCCAACGTGGACGACGCCATGCCCAGCGGCTCGAACACCGCCTCCGCCAGGTAGCGCGCGAACGGGATCTCGGTCGCCGCCTCGACGGAGTCCGCGAGCACCTGGAAGCCGGTGTTGGAGTAGATGCGCTTGGTGCCCGGCGCGGCCTGGACGTCGGCGGAGTCGAACGCCAACCCGGAGGCGTGCGCGATCAGGTGCCGGACCGTCGAACCCGGCGGCCCGGCGGGCTGGTCCCACTCGACCGCGCCCTCCTCGACCGCCACCAGCACCGCGTACGCCGTCAGCAGCTTGGTCACCGAGGCCAACCCGAAGCGGTGGTCCACCGGCCCGTGCGTGCCCAGCACCTCGCCCCGCACGTCGACCACGGCCGTCGCCGCGGTCTCCACCGGCCACGATGACACCGCCTGCAAGCTCTCCATGCCGCAGACTCTGCCACGTGTCACCACGAGAGCTGGTCGTGCTCGGCACCGCGAGCCAGGTGCCCACCCGCGCGCGCAACCACAACGGCTACCTGCTGCGCTGGGACGCGGAGGGCTTCCTGTTCGACCCCGGTGACGGCACGCAGCGGCAGATGACGCGCGCGGGCGTGGCGGCCCACGACATCACCAGGTTGCTCATCACCCACTTCCACGGCGACCATTGCCTCGGCGTGCCGGGCGTCGTGCAGCGGATGTCCCTCGACGGCGTCCCGCACACCGTGCACGCGCACTTCCCGGCCGAGGGCGCGGAGTACTTCGACCGGCTCCGGCACGCCAGCTCGTTCCACGACGTCGCGGACGTCCGCGCGCACCCGGTCGACGGTCCGGGCGTGATCGCGGAGGGGCCGTTCGGCCGGCTGGAGGCGCGGCGGCTGGACCACAGCCTGCCCGCGTACGGCTACCGCCTGGTCGAGCCGGACGGCCGCACGATGGTCCCCGAGCTGCTGGCCGCCCGCGGCATCGGCGGCCGGGCGATCCGCGAGCTGCGACCGCCGCTGCTGGACGAGGTGAGCGTGCCGCGCCGGGGTCAGCGGTTCGCCTTCGTGATGGACACCCGGCTGTGCGAGGGCGTGTTCGAGCTGGCCGAGGGTGCGGACATGCTGGTCATCGAGTCGACGTTCCTGCACGTCGACGAAGCGCTCGCAGTGGAGCACGGCCACCTCACCGCGCGCCAGGCGGCCCGGGTCGCGGCCGAGTGCGGGGTGCGCAAGCTCGTCCTCACCCACTTCTCGCAGCGCTACACCGACCCGCGCCTGTTCCACGACGAGGCCGCCGGGGTGTTCGGCGGCGACGTCGTCGTGGCCGCCGACCTGGACCGGGTCATGATGCCGAAGCGGAGGTGACGACGAGCGTCGGCGTCCCGTGGTGCTCGACCACGAACGGTCCGAACTCGACCCTCACGTCACCGAGGGCGTGCAGCGCGCCGGTGACGATCCCGACCACGAGGACGACGCCCAGCAGCAGTCGCAGCAACGCGGGCCAGCTCGTCGCGAGACGATGCAGCAGGGCGGGCCAGCCCTTGGGATCGGACGTGCTCATCTTCTGCTCTCCTCCAGGTTGCTCCTACAGTCCGAGTGAATGGCAAAAAGGTGTTGTCGGGCAAGCTCCGCAGCCGAAAATTGAACGGCAGTTCGGTGCGCGGGGGAAATTCTTCGGCAATTGTCGATGAGGGCTTCCCCGGCTGGTTGAAGTTGCTCTGAGTTTTCGGCATCGAGCGAAAACTTCTCGGAAATTTCCCTGGTCAAGGGCGCTTCCAGCCTACTGTGACCGCACTTGTGCGGCTACTTGCGAGTAGCTCTCGGTTGTCCTGCTTGTCCTTTCGGCGGTTGCCCGAAAGGGCAATCGTTCCGCTACTATCCGGGCCATCTCCCCTTGCCGGTGCGGTCGTCGAGGAGCGTTCGTGCAGGAATTCACAGTGAAGAAGATGCGTGCGGGCCGGGGTGTGCGGGACGAGGGCCTCCTGGCCATCCGGGGGACCGGGTTGGGGCGGAGGTTGGGCGTCTCGGCGTCGGACGACGCGTTGACCGTGCTGGTCAAGGTCTCGTGGCAGGTCGAACGGGTCATCGGTGAGGTGAGCGGCGACCCGCGCTCGCGGCGCGTGCTGCGGTACAGCTTCAACACCCCACGCGTCCACGCCCTCAATCGGCTGGCTACCCAGAAGGAGCGGCTCGAATTCCTCGCGAGGGACGGTGGGCCGGGAAAGAGCACGTCGGACCGGCTGGTCAGCGAACTCAGCGAAGCGATCGAAGAGCGGTGGGGCAAGTGCGAGCCGCCGCCGATCCCGGCGGTTGAGTTCGCGCTCTGGCGGCAGTGGGAGCAGGATCACGCGCGGATCGGAAGCGGCACGATCCACATCGAGGTGGACGCCGACGACTTCGAGCAGAGCATCCACGACTGGATGACCGGAGGACGTGCCCGCGTCGAGCGCCGATTGCTCTTCCAAGAGCTGTACTTCGACCTCGTCGACGGGACCGTGCCGTCGGTCCGGACGAAAAGCGGCGTGCACTACGTCTCCGTTTTCACCCGTCCCGAACACCTCGCCGAATTCCGGCGCGAGACCAGCGCCCCACCGGGTCGGCAAGTCGTGGTGCCCGGCCTGGAGCTGTTGCGCCGCCTCCGAGCCACGGGGGTCGGTCTCGCCCTCAACCCGTTGGTGAGGGGTGGCGGGAAGTCCTACTGGACCCCGGACGAGGTGGCGGCGCTGGTGCCGCGAGGGGAGGGCTGACGGTGGGGACGGGAGGGTACGACGTCGACCTCGCGGAACTCGACCACCTGTCGCGGGCGTTCCGGGCGGTGGGCCAGGACGCGCGCGGCTCGGTCGCGTGGAAGTTCAGCGTCGCCGTGGAGCCGCTGGCCGAGGACGACCCGCTGCGGCACGCCGTGGAGGTCTACCAGCGGAGCCTGCGCGGCGCGTTGGATCGGTTGTGCTCCGGGGTGGACGACGTCGCGAGCGCACTCGTCGAGACCGCGGCGACGTACGAGCAGCTCGAACAGACGACGGGCGTTGCCCTGCGTGCCGCCGGTCTTCCGGACGAGTGACCGACGTGGTTCACCCCCCGTGGGCGCCTCGGCCCGGTGACGACGATGACGATCCCCTTCCGCCTCTGCCGCGGGAGAACGGGCTCGTGTGCCCGTGGTGCTCGAGCCCGGTCGCGCCGCCCGAGGGCGGGACCGCCACGCCGTCGGCCTGCCCGCGGTGCGACCGTGAACTGCCGTCGGGGCAAGCGCCGGGCAACCCCGGGTGGACGCGGGCCTTCGCCGAGAGCGCAGCGGCTCAGCGCGAGCCGTTCAGCGACGCCGAGGAGCGGTTGCGCGGCCTCGCCGCGTCCCACTGGAGCGGACAGGCGCACGACGCGTTCCTCGTGACCCGTGACCGGCTGGTCGGTGAGTGGCGTGCGGCACGGGACATCCACGACGCGGTGGCGCGACGAGTCGACGGCCACAACCAGTACGTCCACGAACTGCAGCACCTGTGGGAGGCCGATCGCGGGATCGCCGGCGCGCAGCTGCACTCCGCCGACGTCTACCGGCGTGCCGTGGCGTCGTTGGCCGACGAGCTGCTCCGCCGCGCGGCAGAGCTGGACACCGTCGCCGCCAAGCCGCTGCGGCCCGAGCCGCCGGCCGCGGCCACCGCGATGCCTGAACCGCGCGCGTCCGCCGGTCCTGATCCGGAGCGCGGGCGCGAGCGACGGCCGGAGCGCACGCCGGAGGCGGAATCGAAGCCCGAGTCGGAATCGGACTCACCGCCCGAGCCGGAACCCGCGGAGGAGTCCGCTTCGCCGGACACCGAGGCGGACCGGCAGATGTCCGCGGATGACCACCCGGTCTTCCGGATCCGCCGGCAGAGCATGGAGCGCTTGGAGGAGGAACTGCGCACCGGCGAACGCTTCTACTTGATCAAGTGGGAGGACGGACCGGCGGCGTGACGCTCAGGTCCGGTGTGGACGCTCGGTCGCCCACTGGTCGCGGACCAGGGTGGTCAGGTCCGAGCAGGTCGGCCGCCAGCCCTGCGCGCGCAGCCGGCTCGTGTCCGCGCGCAGCTCGCGCACCTCGCCGGGGTGCGCGGGCCGCCGCACGACCGGCACCGGCCGCCCGGTCACCCGTTCCACCGCGGCCAGCACGTCGGCCACGCTCGCCGGCGTCGCGCCCACGTTGAGCGCCGCGTACCCCGACCCCTCGCCCTCCACCGCCGCCACGAACGCCCGCGCCACGTCCCGCACGTGCACGAAGTCCCGCACCGCCGACCCGTCCCCGAACACCTCCACCACCGGCAGCCGCCCGGCCGCCGCACCGCAGGCCCTGGTGATCAGGCGCGTGTCGTCCCGGTCCCCGCCGCCCGCGACGTTGAACAGCCGCAGCGCCACCCCGCTCACCCGACCTGCGGCGCACGCCCACGCCAGCACGTCCTCGGCGGCGGCCTTGGCGGCCGCGTAGGGGTTGGTGGGCGCGCGCGGGGTGTCCTCGGTGATCGTCGCGACGCCGGCCGCGCCGTAGACGCCGGCCGTGGACGCCAGCACGAACCGCGGCGGCGGCGACCGCAGCAGGTTCACCGTGCCGCCCACGTTCACGTCGTAGTACCGCACCGGGTCGTCGAACGACTCGCGCACCCGCGCGAGGGCCGCCAGGTGCACCACCGCGTCGACGTCGCCGGAGCCGTCGACCGCGTCGGCCGACCGGACATCACCCGAAAAGGGGATGGGCGTGTGGCCGGCCGCGGACAGCTCCGCCAGGACCACCCGCCCGACGTACCCGGTTGATCCGGTGACCAGAACGCGCATGGCGACATCCCAGCACGTCGGCCGCTCGCGCACCCCCGGGCGGACACTCCGGAACTCGGTGCAAATTCACCCTAAAGGTGGGGACCGGCGGGGCCGATACAACCCAAGTGAGTTACCCGCACCCAGCAACGCACACGAGCATCGAGGGCGTGCTCGCCGAGCACGCCGTGCACGAGGCCAAGCGGCAGGCCTTCCTGGAGACCGCCGCGGCGATCGTGGCCGCCGCCCCGCCGTCCGTGGACGACACGCTGCTGGGACTGCTGCTCCCGTTCCCCAAGGCCAAGGGCCCGCGCGCTTTCCTGAACCGGGTTGACCAGGTACTTCGCGACGCCGCTCGATGATCTCGCGAAGACGTCGCTGAGCCCATCGGCAAGTTTCATCCGGTCGTTGCCGGACCGTGCTGGGCCGATCACATCGCCTGCCTCTACAGTGCGTGGCACCCGGCGCTCGCCGGCTGTCTCGTCTGCTTCTCATAAAGCGAGTTCTCGGCGATGGATCACGTCCTTTCCGCGCTTCAAGCGCGCCTCGGCACCCTGTTCGGCGACCGGTTGGTCGTGCTCGCGGGCGGCACCCGGCTGAGTAGTCGCGCGGGCGAACTGCACCAGCTCGGCGCCCGCCACACGCTCGTGCTGTCGACGGACGACCACGCGCCGCTGCACGACTCCGAGGTGGCCCGCTGGGTGCCGCTCGGCATCGCGGGCGGCTTCGTCGCGGTCGAGCAGAACCGGCTCACCAAGCTGCTCACCTCACCCAACCGCGCGGTCCGCGAGGTGCTGGAGGACTTCGACCCTCGCGGCGAGGCCCTGGTGATCAGCACCCCGTACGTGCACACCCCGGAGTTCGCGGGCCGGCCGGTGCTCAACGCCCGCCGCCCCGAGTGGGTGGAGCTGGAGAACAAGACGACGATCGACGGGCTGTGGGACGAGCTGTCCGCACCGCGCGCCCCGGCCGTCGTGCTCGGTCTCGACTTCGAGGGCCTGTGGGCGGCGACCCAGCGCCTGGACCGCGGCGCGGGCGTCGTCTGGTCCGGCGACGGCCCGGCGATCAACGGCGGCGCGAACTTCGTCCGCCGGGTCCGCGACCGGCAGGAGGCGCAGGACGCCTTCGACGTGCTCGCGGCCAAGTGCGACTTCGTCCGGGTGATGCCGTTCCTGGAGGGCATCCCGGTCAGCGTGCACGGGATCGTGTTCCCGGACGGCACCGCGGTGCTGCGCCCGATCGAGATGGTCGTGCCGCGCCGCGCGGGCCAGGCCCGGTTCCTGTACGCGGGCTGCGCGTCCTACTACGACCCGCCGGCGTGGATCCGCGAGGAGATGCGCAACCTGGCCCGCCGGGTCGGTGAGCGGCTGCGCGAGACCGTCGACTACCGCGGCACGTTCACCCTCGACGGCATCGCCACCGCCGACGGCTTCCTGCCCACCGAGATCAACACCCGGTACGGCGGCGCGATGGTGTGCTTCGAGGACGCCCTCCCGCAGCTGCCGCTGGCGCTGGTGCAGGTCGCCCTCGTCGCCGGGCACGACCTGGGCGTGTCGTCCATCGAGTTCGAGGAGCTGCTGGTCTCGGCCGCGGACGACTACCGGCACGGCTCGGTCGGCGCCAACGTGCGCGCGGTCTCGCCCACCGAGGTGGTGGAGCGGCCGATCGTGTTCACCGAGTGGTCGTGCCGGTTCGCGCACCCGGAGGAGGCGCCGCACGGCGTGCTGCGGCTGCGCCCGTCACCCCTGGGCGCACGGCTGGAGCTGGACTTCTTCGCCGAGCAGCTGCCGCCCGCCCGTCCGGTGGTGGCGCTGACCGTGGCCGCGTTCGCCCTGGCCGACCAGGAGTGGGGCACCGCTCTGGGTCCGCTGGAGCCCGCCGTGGCGATCGCGGACGGCGAGGCCGACGCGGCGGTCGTGGAGCCGACCGCCGTCACGGCGTGATCGTCGACCGGTCGGCCCTGGGCCGGCCGGTCGTCAGATGGTGATCGTCACGCCTTCCTGGTCGTCCCCGTAGGCGGCCAGGAAGGCGTACCGGTAACCCATGAGCTGCAAGGTCACCTCGTTCGGCTGGTGCGGCGGGTAGGCGTTGTCGCGGTAGGCGCGCAGCAGCTCCGGGTGGCACTGGGCGGTGGCGCGCAGCAGCGCGGGGGTGACCGGGGTGTCGCTCACCAGGTGCAGCGCCACCCTGGCCGCCAGGGCCAGCAGCCGCGGCGAGCGGTCCGCGGAGGCGATGGCCTCGGCCACGTCCACCACGTGCCGCGGCACGACCTCGGGCACCGCGATGGCCAGCGCCATGGAGCACGCCACCTCCGCGCCCGCCAGCGCGTCGAACACCTTGTGCGCGCACTTGGCCACCTCGTAGCGCGCCTGCGTGAGCCAGTCGGGCGGCCGGCGGGGCAGCTCGCGCCCGACCGCGTTCCACCGGCGGCGGGTGCGCTTGCCGTCGTCGGTGAAACCCGCGCCGGCCAACGCCATCGCGGCCAACATGAAGATCACCCGATCGCGGCTGTCCGCGGGCACCCGGTAGCTCGCGCCGAGCTCCGCGAGGAACGGCACGGCCCAGACGCTCGCCTCGGACACCGTGTCCTCGACGAGCAGCCGGTCCGCGAGGGCCTGGCAGGCCGCCTCACGTGCGGCCTTCTCCCCGTGGACGACCCGGCGCATCAGCTCGTCCACACCCGCCCCGTGGGCGAGCACCGACCACGGCATGTCCTCCAGTCCACGCAACGGGTCGGGCCGTTGCCACGCAGGTGGGAGCTCCATGGCGGGCAAAGTACGCGATTTCGCGGACCGGTACCGACGGGATCACTCGCCGGTGGGGCGGGTGACCACCGTACGATCACGCGGTGCGCGGACCCACCTTCAAAGTCGTCGACCTGTTCTCCGGCGCCGGTGGCATGAGCCTCGGCTTCCAAGCGCACCGGGACTTCACCATCGTCGGCGCGGCCGACGCGCAGATCGGCAAGCCGTCGTCCCGGCTGGGGTCGTTGCGCTGCAACGGGATCTACCGGGACAACATCGGCGTCGACCCGTTGCAGGTGGACCTGGGCCGGCTCGACCCGGCCGTGCTGCGGCAGGTGTGGAACCTCCGGCGGGGCGAGCTGGACGTGCTGGTGGCGTGCCCGCCGTGCTCGGGCTTCACCCGGATCGCGCCGGCCAACCACCTGCGCGACGACCCGCGCAACTCGCTGGTCGGGCGGGTCGCGGCCTACGTGGCCGAGTTCCGGCCGCGGGTGCTGGTGCTGGAGAACGCGCGCGAGCTGGTCAAGGGCAAGCAGCGGCACCACCTCGACGGGTTGGCCGAGCAGCTGCTGGAGATCGGGTACGAAGTGGACGCGAGCACGCACATGCTGTCGCGCTTCGGCTTGCCGCAGCTGCGGGAGCGGGCGATGGTCGTGGCGGTGGACTCGGGCGTGCCGCTGCGCACGTTGGACGACGTGTGGCAGGGCTGGGAGGTCCGGCCGGGCGCGGTGACCGTGCGGCGGGCGATCGGCAAGCTGCCCGCGGTCGAGGCGGGCGAGGCGCACCCGGAGGACGGGATGCACGTGTCGCCGTCGTTCCGGCGGGACCGCTCGCTGGACCGGATGCGGGCCATCCCGGCCGACGGCGGGTCGTGGGGCGACCTGGTCGGCTCGGCCTCCGAGCTGCTGCTGAACCCGGCCCAGCGCAAGATCATCCAAGAGGGCAAGTGGGGCTCGCACCCCGACGTGTACGGCCGGATGTGGTGGGACGAGCCGGCGCGCACGATCAAGCGCGAGTGCGGCCACGTCGGCAACGGCCGGTACGCCCACCCGGAGCAGCACCGGCTGTGCACGGTGCGCGAGATGGCGCTGCTCCAGGGCTTCCCGCGCAAGTTCCGGTTCGACGTGTCGGTGATCGGCAACGCCTACCGGCACCTGGGCGACGCCGTGCCGCCGCTGATCTCGTTCCAGCTCGCGGC
The DNA here is from genome assembly GCF_040639995.1 of Actinosynnema sp. NPDC023658. NCBI lineage: Bacteria > Bacillati > Actinomycetota > Actinomycetes > Pseudonocardiales > Pseudonocardiaceae > Actinosynnema > Actinosynnema sp. NPDC023658. The sequence continues at coordinate 18,933 of NZ_JBFAAX010000051.1, forward strand.
GCTGGTGAGGTGGATGCTGACCGGTCAGCCGCCGACGGCGCGCGACCTGTGCCTGCCGGGCACGTCGCTGCGGGTGGGGGACATCCGCCCGGTCACGCCGTCCGCCCTGGTCGCCTAGATCACCGTTTGGCAACGGTGTGGCCTCGAAAGCGGGTCGGCCATGATTACGTGCATTCCACTGTGGACCGCTTGAGCTGCGCAAACGCAATCGCCACGGGCAATCCATACCCGTTTCGGCCGAAGTCGAAACGGGTCGCGCGGTCGATTCCCGACACCGCGTCGACGCCGGAGGATCATCCCTTGTGGACCGGGGACCGGTGTTTCCGCTGCTGGTGAGCCCTGCTACCGCGCGTGTCCCCCTTCCTCGATCGGGTGAACATCATCGGCTACTGTTCGGCTGATTCCTGTCGTTCCGGTGTCGGAGCGCTCTGCCAAGTAGCTCCCCGGACGGCACGGACCGCCGCCTTGAACCACACCAACGGGCTACCCTCGCGAGCCTCAAGGAGACAAATGGCTTCCCGGTCGACTCTCAAGCGCCTCGGCGCTGCGATCCTCGGTGCCGGCCTCGTCCTGATGTCGGCCCTGCCCGCGGCGGCCGCCGACAAGCCGAAGGTCGAGCCCTACGACGGCGCGAACGAGCCCGGCATGGGCGTCTACCTCGAACGTGGCGGCGAGCTCCTCGACGGCAACGACCGCGAGGACGGCAAGCAGGCGTTCAACGCCAGCTTGATCGGCCTGCGGCTGACCAACGGCAGCGACAAGCAGACCGCCAAGGCGTACTGCGTCGAGCTGCCGACGCCGCTCCAGGACGGCACGCCCCTGGAGGAGGTGCCGTGGGGTCAGCACCCCAACCCGGACACCAAGTTCAAGGAGAACGCCGCCAAGATCAACTGGGTGCTCCAGAACAGCTACCCGGCGCTGGACGCGGCGAAGGCCTACGAGCAGTACGGCCTGAACCCGAAGAACAAGGAGAGCATCCTCATCGCCGCCACCCAGGCGGCCGTGTGGCACTTCAGCGACGGTGTGAACCTGCGCAAGGACAACGCCACCACCGAGGACGAGGACGTCTACGACGGCACCGTCGACGACCTGGCCTTCAAGGTCTACGAGTACCTGACCACCAAGGCCGAGGACCTGGCCGAGCCCAAGCCGACCCTGTCCATCGAGCCGGGTGAGCTGTCCGGCAAGGCGGGCGAGAAGATCGGCCCGTTCACTGTCGCCACCACGGCCAGCGAGGCGATCCTGACCGCCGAGCTGCCCGCGGGCGTCTCGATCGTGGACGCCAACGGCAACCCGCTGTCCGTCGTCGACCCGGACGCCCTCAACGCCGCCTCGGAGCCCACGAAGGTGGCCGAGGTGTGGGTCAAGGTCGACTCGGGCGTCGAGCCCGGCGAGGTCGAGTTCACCGTCTCGGCCAGCGCCAAGCTGCGCAGCGGCCGGCTGTTCGTGTCGAGCGACAGCAGGCACAAGACGCAGTCGCTGATCATCGCCCAGTCCGAGGACTTCCCGGTCACCGCGACGGCGAAGGCCAAGTGGGTCGAGGGCACCGTCGTGACCACCACGACGGAGGCCACGACCACCACCGCGCCGACGACGACCACCACGACCGAGGCGCCCACGACCACCACCACGGTCGCGGCCGGTGGCGGCAACAACGACAACCTGGCCAGCACGGGTGCGTCCATCTTCGTGCCGCTGGCCATCGGCATCGGCCTGCTGGCCGCGGGCGCCGGTGCGCTGCTGTTCCTGCGCCGCAAGCGCGCTGCCTGATCCGACAGAGCGACGGAACGGCCCCTCGGGAATCCCGGGGGGCCGTTCCGCGTGCCGGGGCCCTCGGCCGTTCGCGGACTGGGGGTGCGGGGTCGATTCGGGTAGCCTGCGTCAGGACTGCGGAGGAGCACGATGAACTTCGAGAACAAGGCGTCCGAGCTGCTGGAGCAGGTCGAATCGGTGGCCGGTCAGGCCAAGGACACGTTCCCGGGTGGAGAGTGAACTCGTTCAACACGGCTGAGCGGGCCAACCCTTCGGGTGAGACGCGCTCCGCCGCCGCGCAGATGGTGACCTGGCAGGGCTACGACGTGCCCCGGCTGGAGCAGGTGCGCTTCCTGCTCTCGGAGCGCAAGCTCCGCGCCTCTGGCCGCCTGGTGACCGCCGGCCCGGCCGAGCAGTTCAGCGGGTCGTTCGAGGTGTCGGTGGGCGAGACCGGTGCGGTCACCCGCCTGCTGCTGCGGACGGCCACGTTGTCGGAGGAGCGGCAGATCTCGGTCAGCCGTTCGTCGGAGGGCATCTGGCTGGTCGACTCCGGGCAGGGCGCCGAGCGCGCGGACTTCGACGGCGCGGTGGACGTGGACGTGCAGTTCGCGGTCCTGTTCAACGCCATCCCGATCCGCAGGCTCAACCTCCAGCTGGAGGAGGGCGAGCACGAGATCCCGGTGGTCTACGTGACGCTGCCCGACCTGTCGGTCCAACTGGTCCGCCAGCGCTACCGCACGGTGTCGATCAGCGAGGACCGCGCGGTCGTCTCGTTCACGCACGGCGAGTTCGAGCAGGACATCACCGTCGACCGGACCGGCCTGGTCGTCGACTACCCCCGCATCGCCTACCGCATCTGACCACCGCCCACCCACACCCGCAGCGACCTCGGCCAACGTCGGCTCGCCGCTCGCGCGCTCGCCCGAACGGGCGTTGTCGGCCCCGTCAGGGGAGCTGATCATCACTTCGGGCGAGCAATCGCTTGCCCGTCGTGCGAGCACGCAACGATCGTCGGGTGAGCGCACACGTCTTCGTCGACGAGTCCCGTCGATCGAGCTACCTGCTGGTGGCCGCGTACGTACCCGTCCGGCACCTCGTGCCGGCCCGTGCCCTCATGCGCCGCCTCTGCCTCGCTGGTGAGCGGCGCGTGCACTTCCAGGCCGAGAGCGACAACCGGCGGCGGACCATCGTGGCTCGGCTGGTCGAGGAGCCGCTGCGGATCCGCGTCTACACCGGGCGCGGCGCCATGGAACGGGTCCGGGCCGCGTTGCTGCATGAGCTCGTCGCGGAGGTGCTGGACGCGGGAGCCCAACGGCTGGTGATCGAGTCCCGTGGCCTCGTCCGGGACCGTGACGACCGCCGTGGGATCGTCGGAACGCTCCAGCGACTCCGCGCGCCCGATGATGCCCTGGCCTACGAGCACTTCCAGCCGCACGAGGACCCGGCGTTGTGGGTTCCCGACGCCGTGGCGTGGTGCTTCGGCGCGGGAGGCGAGTGGAGGCGCCGGGTGGAGCCGTTGGTCGACAAGGTCGTCGACTGCGGTGACCTGCCGCGGAGGCGGGGCTGAACAACGCGAAACCCGGGCGCCCGTCGTCCGGCGGGATCCTGCCCGGGTCCACTTCCTCGGCCTAGCGGCCTCGGCTGGTCCAGAGCTTAGCAAGCCGTCCCGGCGGCGCGCTGTCGCTAGATCAGGCGATTGCCGCCCGACGACCTCACACGCGCACGGCGATCGCCATGCCCTGACCGACGCCCACGCAGGCCGCGGCCACGCCCAGGCCGCCCCCGCGTGCACGCAGGTGCCGGCACAGGTCGACCACCACGCGCGGGAACGAGGCGCCGAGCGGGTGGCCGTACGCGATCGCCCCGCCGTGCACGTTCACCTTCTCCCGCTCCACCTCGGGCAGGTGGTGGAGCACCGACAGCGCCATCGCCGCGAACGCCTCGTTGATCTCCCACAGGTCGACCTGCTCGGAGTCGACCTTCAGCCTGGTCAGCAGCTTGCGGATCGCGGACACCGGGGCCAGGGTGAAGTGCTGCGGCTCCTCCGCCGTCACGGCCGACCCGAGGAACTCGCCCAGCGGCGCGATCCCCAGCGACGACGCCGCCTCCTCCGACCCCATCAGCACCGCCGCCGCGCCGTCGTTCAACGGCGACGAGTTGCCCGCCGTCACCGGCCCGCCCTCGGAGAACGCCGACTTCAGCTTCCCCAGCCGCTCCACCGACGTCTCCGGCCGCACGGACTCGTCCCGCCGCACGGGTGCGCCGTCCGGCAGCTGCACGGGGAACGCGAACCCGTCGTGCACCCCCGCGTCCCACGCCGCCGACGCCCGCCGGTGCGACCGCAGCGCGAACAGGTCCATCTGCTCCCGGGTGATCCCCAGCTCCACCGCGACGTCCTCCGCCGCACGCCCCAGCGGCACGGTCCACTCCGCCTTCATCCGCGGGTTCACCAGCCGCCAGCCCAGCGCCGTCGACACCGACTCCAACCGGTCGGCGAACGGCTTGTCCGGCCGCGGCACGACGTACGGGGCCCGCGTCATGCCCTCCACGCCACCGGCGACCAGCAGCGACGCGTCACCGAGCGCCAACGCCCGTGCGGCCTGCACGATCGCCTCGCCACCGGAGGCGCACAGCCGGTTGATCGCCACCCCGGGCACCGACGTCGGCAGCCCGGCCAGCAGCGCGGCCATCCGCCCGATGTTCCGGTTCTCCTCGCCCGCGCCGTTGGTGTTGCCCAGCAGCACGTCGTCGATCGACGCGGGGTCCAGCCCGGGGTGCCGCCGCAGCAGCTCCACGATGGGCAGCGCGGCCAGGTCGTCCACCCGCACGCCGGACAGCCCACCGCGGTAGCGGCCGAACGGGGTGCGGGCGGCGTCGAGGATGAGGGGGCGCGACATGCGCCCCATCTTCTCACCGGCCGACGAAGAACGGGATGTAAGCCGAGGTGGGGCGGGTCTCACCGGACGTGCCGAACAGCCGCACCTCGATGATGTGCGGCCCGGGCGACAGCCCGCCGGTGTTCAGCGCGAACCGGTACCGCCCGGCGATCCCGGGTCCGCCGGACGCGGTCGGCACCATGGCGACCCGGTTGTCGTCCACCCGCAGGCTGAACCCGGCCAGCCCGGCCAGCGCCACCCCGGACCGACCCTCCAGGACGAGGTCGAACACCATCCGCCCGGGCTGGACCGCCGCACCCTCGGGCACGGTCTGGCCGCTCGCGTCGAGCACCGTGCCGTTCACCCGGGCGAGCTCCAGCTCGTTGCCGTGCAACGCGGCCTTCTCCGTGCTCGGCGGCGAACCCGTGAACGACCCGCTCAGCTCCAGGTCGACGTGCGTGGCCTGCACCCGCAGCGCGGTCACCAGCGTGACGGCCAGCTTGCCGGACGGCGTGACCCGCACCGCCTCCGCCGGCAGGTCCGCCACCACCGGGTACGCCACCCCCGCCCGCCACGGCGCACCGACCAGCGCCGGTCTCAACGGCACCAGGACGCCCGCGGCCGACACGGAGAACGACGGCGCCTCCGGTGACCCGTCGGTGTGCAGCAACGCCATCCGCAGCTGCCCTCCCGTCGCGCCGGGCCACGCCTGCAGGGGACCGAGGGCGGGCGGCTCCACCGCGACGGCGACCTCGACCGCGGGTCCCGGCACCCACGCCGGGGCCTCGGCGTGCGCCGCGTCGAACGCGATGAGGCTGACCGCCGCGCGCTGCCCGGTCGGCC
>NZ_JBFAAX010000052.1:0-7556 GCF_040639995.1 Actinosynnema sp. NPDC023658
CGACCGGTCGGCGTGGCGGCTGACCACCGCGCGGTACGCCGCCGGGTGGGATGCCGCCTGCCTGGGGCACGCCTCCGGGAGGCGTGCCACCTGCCTGGGGTACGCCGGGTGGCGGGCCGCCGGGACGGGAGAACCCGCCCGGTGGGGTGCCGTGCCGGGGCGCGGGGCCGTCCATCGGAGCGCGCGCGAAACCACCTGGTGGGGTGTTCGGACGCTCCGGCTGATCCCCGGCGCCGTGCCGCGGGGGGTGCGCGCCGCCGTCCGGGTCCTCCCCGGTCGGCCACTGCGGCTCCGCGCCACGATGCCTGTCGTCATGCTGGTCGTTCACGAAATGGCCTCCCAGACCGGCGTGCCTGTGCACGCGGTTCGGTGGTCGTACGCCGCTGCTCCTCGCCGGAGCGGCGCCCGCGGTCGGAGCGGTTCACTCCGCCGCGGTCCTCCTGCGTGGCTTGCGAGAGTTCAGGCCACGCGTTCCCAGGACGTATGACTGCACCAGGTGGTTCCAACTACATGTGCGGCAAACCTCGACCACGTACACGGTGAACTCCTCGAAGAGGGTCGCCATGCGGGCCAGCTCGTCGACGGTGCGCGCGGACCCGGCCGCGTGCTTGAGCTCGTCGCCGTAGACCCAGGACACGTGGGTGAGCGGCTCCTTGCGGCACACCGGGCACGTCACGTCGCTCGGCTGACCGTGGAACTTCGCAGCTCGCAGCAGGTACGGGCTGGCGTCGCAGACCTCCATCGTGCCCACTCGGCCCGCGTAGACCTCCGCCAGCAGCGCACGGCGCTGCAAGGCGTAGTCCACGACCTGGCGTTGGGTCGACACGCGACCAGAGTACGTGGCGCCCCAACCCCGGCGATGGGCCGTTCAGGGCAGTGGACCGAAGGAAGGGGTCGGCTGTGGGCCACGCGACACTGCGACGAGGTGCACGGATGTATCGCACCGATATACTGACCGCACCCATCGGCGCTCATGCGAGCGAGGAGGTGCTCCGTGCTGGAGTTCGCGGTTCTCGGCCTGCTGCACGAAGCGCCCATGCACGGCTACGAGCTGCGCAAGCGCTTGCACGAGCTGCTGGGTGCGTTCCGCGCGTTCTCCTACGGGACGCTGTACCCCACGTTGCGCAAGCTGCAACGCGGGGGCCTCATCGTCGAGGAAGTGCCCGAGGCCGACTCGGCCGACTCGGCCCGCTGGGGTCGACGGGCGCGCAAGGTGTACAAGCTCACCGCGGAGGGCAAGGAGAGGTTCGCCGAACTGCTGGCCAACGCCGGCCCCCAGACCTGGGACGACGACTCGTTCGGCGTCCACCTGGCGTTCTTCTCCAGGACCCCGGCCGAGATCAGGATGCGCATCCTCGAAGGCCGCCGCCGCCGCGTCGAAGAGCGCCGTGAAGGGCTGCGCACCTCGTTATCGGCTACGAGCGAGCGCATCGACCGGTACACCCGGGAGCTGCACCGGCTCGGGCTGGAGAGCACCGAGCGCGAAGTGCGGTGGTTGAACGAGCTGATCGCCCATGAACAGGCCGAACAGCGCGAGCGGGACCAATAACCCCCCGAATACGAGCACGGAAGAACTAAGGAGGACTCGGCATGGGCGACAACCGCCGCACCGTTCGAGTGGCCATCGTCGGGGTCGGCAACTGCGCGGCGTCGCTGGTGCAGGGTGTCCACTACTACCGCGATGCCGACCCGAGCACCCGCGTGCCCGGTCTGATGCACGTCCGGTTCGGCGACTACCACGTCAGCGACATCGAGTTCGTCGCCGCGTTCGACGTGGACGCCAAGAAGGTCGGCACGGACCTGTCCGAGGCCATCGGGGCGAGCGAGAACAACACGATCAAGATCGCCGACGTGCCGCCGCTGGGCGTCACCGTGCAGCGCGGGCACACGTTCGACGGCCTCGGCCGGTTCTACCGGGAGACCATCGAGGAGTCCGACGAGCAGCCGGTGGACGTGGCCCAGGCGCTGCGGGACGCCGAGGTCGACGTGCTGGTGTCGTACCTGCCCGTCGGCTCGGAGGAGGCGGACCGCTTCTACGCGCAGGCCGCCATCGACGCGGGCGTGGCGTTCGTCAACGCCCTGCCGGTGTTCATCGCCTCCGACCCGGAGTGGGCGGAGAAGTTCCGCGCGGCCGGCGTGCCGATCGTCGGTGACGACATCAAGTCGCAGGTCGGCGCCACCATCACGCACCGCGTGCTGGCCAAGCTGTTCGAGGACCGCGGCGTGCAGCTCGACCGCACGATGCAGCTCAACGTGGGCGGGAACATGGACTTCCTGAACATGAAGGAGCTGGAGCGGCTGGAGTCCAAGAAAGTCTCCAAGACGCAGGCCGTCACCTCGCAGGTCGACCGCGACCTGGGCAAGCGCAACGTCCACATCGGCCCGTCCGACTACGTGGCGTGGCTGGACGACCGCAAGTGGGCGTACGTGCGGCTGGAGGGCCGTGCGTTCGGCGACGTGCCGCTGAACCTGGAGTACAAGCTCGAGGTGTGGGACTCGCCGAACTCGGCGGGCATCATCATCGACGCGGTGCGCGCCGCGAAGATCGCGCTGGACCGGGGGATCGGCGGCCCGATCCTGTCCGCGTCGTCGTACTTCATGAAGTCCCCGCCCGTGCAGTACTCGGACTCCGAGGCGCACGAGGCGGTCGAGGCGTTCATCCGCGGCGACGTGGAGCGCTGACCCGCTCGTCCGCGGAAACCCCCTGCACCCCGGTCGGTGGTGCAGGGGGTTTCCGCTGTTCAGGGCGGTGTGCTCGGGGTTCGTGCGTCCGGGGGGCGTCAGCGCTTGGACAGGCGCAGCGACTGCCACGACCCGTCGGCGGTCCACCCGCCGTCCACCGGCAGGGCCACGCCGTTGACGAAGCCGCTGCGGCGGGAGTCGGCCAGGAACGCGACGGCCTGGGCGATGTCGTCCGGCGTGGCGAACCGGCCCTGCGGCACGTGGTCGGTGATGTCGGCGTCGCCGTAGTGCCCGCCGGCCTGCGACTCGACGTCCATCTCGGTCTTCACCCAGCCGGGGCACACCGCGTTGACCCGCACCCCGCGCCCGCCCCACTCCACGGCGAGCGTGCGCGTCATCCCGATCAGGCCGTGCTTGGTGGTGTTGTAGGCGGCCCGGTCCGCGACACCGCGCAGCCCGGCCACCGACGCGATGTTGACCACCGCGCCCCGCCCGCGCGCCAGCATCAGCCGCCCGAGCGCCTGCGTGAGCAGGAACGGCCCGGTGAGGTTGACCGCGAGCATCCGGTGCCACAGCTCCGGTGACGTGTCCTCGAACGGCGCGATGCCCGCGATGCCCGCGTTGTTGACCAGCACGTCGACCTGGTCACCGACCCGTTCGACCAGCCTGGCCACGTCGTCGGGCGACGACACGTCACCGACCACGCCGCCCGGCGTCTCCGCGAGGTCGAACCCGACGACCTCGAACCCGTCCCCGCGCAACACCTCGGCCACCCGCGCCCCGATCCCCTGGGCCGCCCCGGTCACCACCGCAACTCGTCGCTCCATGGGCGCAACGCTAGGCGGTGGGCAGCGCCGCGGGCAGGTCGTGGAGTTCGCGCAGCACGGTGACGTGCGCCAGCACGGCCGGGTCGGGCGGGAAGTGGGGGTTCGGGACGGCGTAGACGGTCATGCCGGCGGCCAGGGCCGCGCGCAGGCCGTTGGTCGAGTCCTCGACCGCCGCGCTGCGTCCCGGGTCGACGCCCAGCTTCGAGGCGGCCAGCAGGTAGACGTCCGGCGCGGGCTTGCCCGCTCCCGCCTGCTCGCTGGACAGGGCCACCCGGACGACGTCGGTCAGGTCCGTCGCCGCCAGGAACGACTTGATCAGCACCGGCGGGGACGAGCTGGCGATGGCCACCGGGTAGCGGGACGCCACCTCGCGCACGACCTCGACCGCGCCGGGCAGGACGGGCGGGCCCTCGGCGTAGCGCTCGGCCATCTCCCCGATCACCCCGGACGCCGCCTCGGCCGGGGTCAGCCGGACGCCCACCTCGGTCACCAGGTAAGTCGCCCACTCGGGTGTGCTCATGCCCTGCATCGCCCGGGTCGCGGCGGGCAACCACGTGCCCCCGTGCCGGGCCGCGAAGGCCTGCCGCACCTCGTCCCACATCCGCTCGGAGTCCACCAGCACGCCGTCGAGGTCGAACACCACCGCATCCACACCCCAGACCGTAGTGTGAGCGCACTTACTTCGCTTAGCTAAGCAAAATCGGTTAGGGTGGCTAAGTGAATTTCCTCGACCAACCCCGTCAGGTGTGGGTCACGGCGTTCGCAGCGGTGATCGCGTTCATGGGCATCGGGCTCGTCGACCCCATCCTGCTGTCGATCGCCGAGGGCCTGCACGCCACACCGTCGCAGGTCACCCTGCTCTTCTCCTCCTACCTGGGCGTCCAGGTCGTCGCCATGCTCTTCACCGGCGTCGCGTCGGCCCGCTTCGGCGCCAAGCGCACGCTCGTCGGTGGCCTGGCCCTGATCGTCGTCGCCACCGCCCTGTGCGCGATGGCCGGCAGCATCGGCCAGCTCGTCGGCCTGCGCGCCGTCTGGGGCCTGGGCAACGCCTTCTTCATCGCCACCGCGCTGTCGGTCATCGTCGGCGCGGCCACCGGCGGCCAGAAGGGCGCGATCCTGCTCTACGAGGCCGCCCTGGGCCTCGGCCTGTCCGTCGGCCCGCTGCTGGGCGCGCTGCTGGGCAGCTTCTCCTGGCGCGGGCCGTTCATCGGCACCGCCGTGCTGATGGCCGTCGCGTTCGTTTTGTGCTCGGTCTTCCTCGCCAACGACAAGCCGCAGCACGAGATCCGCCTGCTCGACCCGCTGCGCGCGCTGCGCCACCCCGGCCTGCTGCGCACGGCGATCGGGTCCGCGCTCTACACGGCCGCGTTCTTCGCCGTGCTGGCCTGGTCGCCGTTCGTCCTGGGCTGGGGCGCGGTGCAGGTCGGTCTCGTGTTCTTCGGCTGGGGCGCGTGCGTCGCGGTGTCGAGCGTGTGGCTCGCGCCGCGCCTGGCCGACCGGTTCGGGGACCGGCCCACGACCATCGCCGCGGTGCTCGGGTTCGCGGTCCTGATGCTGGTCATGGCCGTGCCGAGCAAGCCGTTGCTGGTGGTCGCGGTGATCGTCAGCGGCATCGTGTCCGGCCTGCTCAACACCCTGTTCACCAGCACCGCCATGAGCGTCAGCCCGGCGCCGCGCCCGGTGGCGAGCGCGGGCTACAACTTCCTGCGCTGGCTCGGCGGCGCGCTGGCCGCGACGTTCGTCGGCCACCTCGCCCAGCCGTTCGTCGTCGCCGCCGCCTGCTGCGTGCTCGCCGCCGCGCTGCTGGCCGTCGGCCGCACGTCGCGGCACACCGTGCCGGCCGAAGCGGTTCTGGTCGGTGAAGAAACCGTAGGTTAACAAGGGGTGAACGAGCACCTACGGTCAGTGGACTAGCACTGACCGTAGGAGGCGTTCGACTTGGTGCGACACCTGCCCCTGCTGCCCAACCACTCCGCCGGCCGCGCCGCCGTCACCTGCGAGTACCGCTGTGGCGACGCGTGCTTCCACGAGGTCCCGAACACCTCGGGCAACCCCTACTTCGGTGACCTGGTCGACCGGCGCACCGCCCTCAAGGCGGGGCTCGTGGTCACCGCGCTGGGCGCCCTCGCCGGCAACGCGACCGTCGCGGCCGCCGAACCCCACCACCCCACCGGGTTGGACTTCGAGCCGGTCGAGCCGAACGCGGCGGACGCCGTCGTGGTGCCCGACGGCTACCGCCAGGAAGTCGTGATCCGCTGGGGTGACCCGCTGTTCCCCGACGCGCCGGAGTTCGACTTCGACCACCAGACCGCCGCCGCGCAGGCCCGGCAGTTCGGCTACAACTGCGACTTCGCCGCGCTGCTGCCGCTGGACGCGACCGGCCGGACGAACCTGCTGGTGACCAACCACGAGTACACCTCGGAGCGGTTCATGTTCCGCGGCTACGACGAGGCGAACCCCACGCGCGAGCAGGTCGAGGTCGCCTGGGCCGCGCACGGCCTGTCCGTCGTGCAGGTCCGGCAGTCCCGCGACGGCCGCCTCACCCCGCAGTTCTCCCGCCACAACCGCCGCATCACGGCCACCACGCCGTTCCGGGTGACCGGCCCGGCGGCCGGTTCCGACCTGCTCAAGACCTCCGCCGACCCGACCGGGACGCGGGTGCTGGGCACGATCAACAACTGCGCCGGCGGCGTCACGCCGTGGGGCACGGTCCTGTCCGGCGAGGAGAACTTCAACCAGTACTTCGCCAACGCGGAGGCGCTGGCCGACCCGCGCCTGGCCCGCTACGGCGTCGTCGGGGCGGCGTCGACCCGCAAGTGGGAGCGGTTCGACCAGCGGTTCGACCTGACCCGGGAGCCCAACGAGGTCAACCGGTTCGGCTGGATCGTCGAGATCGACCCGCTGGACCCCGACTCCACGCCCGTGAAGCACACCGCGCTGGGCCGCTTCAAGCACGAGTGCGCCAACGTCCGCCTCGCCGCCGACGGACGAGTGGTCGCCTACTCCGGTGATGACCAGCGGTTCGAGTACATCTACAAGTTCGTCTCCACGGGCAGGGTCCGCAAGGGCGACAGCAGGGCCGCCCGCCGGCACAACATGACCCTCTTGGACGACGGCACGCTCTACGTCGCCCGCTTCACCGGCGACAGCCCGCCCGGCGAGATCGACGGTTCCGGCCGGCTGCCCTCCGACGGCCGGTTCGACGGTCACGGCGAGTGGGTCCCGTTGGCGAGCGGCACCCGGTCGTTCGTGCCGGGGATGACCGCCGAGGAGGTCTACGTCTTCACCCGGATCGCCGCCGACAAGGTCGGCGCGACGAAGATGGACCGCCCCGAGGACATCCAGACCCACCCGCACACCGGTGTCGTTTACTGCGCGCTGAGCAACAACGTCGACCGGGGCAAGGAGGGCACCGAGGGCGCGACCGAGCCGAACCCGCGGGTGAACAACAAGCACGGGCAGGTGCTGGAGCTCACCGAGCGCGGCGGTGACGCCCTCGCGGTCGCGTTCTCCTGGAACCTCATGCTGGTGTGCGGCGACCCGGCGTCGCCGGACACGTACTTCGCGGGCTACGACAAGAGCCGCGTGTCCCCCATCTCCAGCCCGGACAACGTGGCGTTCGACCGGCACGGCAACCTGTGGATCGCCAGCGACTCGGCGCTGGCCCTCGACGGCAACAACGACGGCCTCTACGCCGTGCCCGTGTCCGGTCCCCAGCGCGGTCACCTCAAGGCGTTCCTCACCGTGCCGCGCGGTGCGGAGACGTGCGGGCCGGTGATCGGGGAGCGCGTCGTCACGGTGTGCGTGCAGCACCCCGGCGAGGTCGACGGCGCGAGCGCGGACAACCCGGCCTCGCACTGGCCCGACGGCGGCGACTCGCAACCGCGGCCGTCGGTGGTCGCGGTGTGGCGGGAGGGTCGCCGCATCGGTGAGTGAGCGCGCGGTCGTGGGGGGGGGCGGGGCGCCCCGCCCCGCCCCCCCCCGCGGGCGAACGCGCGAGCGGCGCAGGGGGCCCCCCCCCGGTAAGCGCAGCGGGACCACCCACAC